>JAGMEL010000449.1 GCA_023128195.1 Caldifarciminota bacterium
AAAGATTATTCAGTTCCTGAATACATAGATATTCACACGTTAGCTATTTTGGTCAGTTATTCAGGAAATACTGAAGAAACATTGAATAATTATAGACTCCTGTCTAAACGTAAAACAGAAATGGCGATTATCTCCTCCAATGGTAAGCTGTTGAAGAAAAAGGGTGAATTAAAAATAAAAATTCCCGGGGGGCTGCCGCCAAGAGGTGCCATAGGTTATCTCTTCGCACCCTTACCATTTATTTTGTACAAATTTCACCTGATCAATAATACGCCTGAGCAAAAACTAATTTCGCTCGCCAGGTTTTTAAAAAAAACGAGAGATACTATAGAAAAGAAGGCAAAAATTTTATCAAAAAAAATCTCGAATAGATTACCCATAATCTATTCTAACTCACAAACATTTCTATCTGTTGCCCGGCGTTGGCAATGTCAGTTAAATGAAAATTCAAAAGTTCTTGTTCATATTAATGTAATCCCTGAAATGAATCATAATGAAATTGTAGGACTTGGAAGGCCCGAAGCATTGAATTCAAAAATTTCACTCATTTTTATAAATGATCCAAAAACACATCCCCGGAATAAAATGCGGGCTAAAATAATCAAGGAAATAATCAACGATAAATTCAGCGATGTAATCGACATAGATCCAGAAGGTAAAAATGATTTACATCGTCTATTCTGGACAATTATGCTGGGTGATTTTATAAGTTATTATGTCGCAATCAGAACAAATATTGATCCGATGCCTGTTAAAAGAATCGATTACCTTAAGAAAAAATTATCCAGAAAATAGTGTGGGGTCAAAATAGTGTGGGGTCAAATCTAAACATACTACATCAGCTTTTTAGTTTGCTTAAAATCCAATATATTTCTCTATAATGTAGCATGTTTAGATTTGACCCCATTTATGTTATGGGTTTCAACCCCCAGCTAATGTAGGGTATGATAAACCAAATCTTTTTTTATAATAAATTCTCATACCTATTAACACTACAATCAAACATAAAAAATATAATGGGTATAACAAAGCAGTTATAAGTGTAAAAAGTAAACCCGGCAAGCGGAACGATGCAATCGTTAATTTTCTATGTACTCTATTTTTCACAAACGAATATACCGCTACATAAATGAATAGAGGAAGAGAAACAGCCGCCGGTATCAAACAAATAAAATCTTTCAAAGCAAATGCTACAATAATTGCGCCTATCATCAAAATCGCTGAAATGATATAGGCAATATTTTCACCTAAAAATATTGCGGTTGTAAATTCTTTTGCTCTCCTGTCACCTTCGATATCCACAATTGTAGTATTAATAAAAACTGCGCTGATACTCAGAAAATATGGCAAAAATCTGTAGAACATAGACCATTCAAAGGATCGAAAGAGCAACCATCCAATACTGAAGTTTATCACACCATAACCAATACCATTAGAAACCGTATCAAGGATAGGTTTACCCTTTAATTTAATGGGCGGTAATGAATAGAATACACCAATAACAAGTGAGATACCTATAAAGATCAAAAATATTACACTAAACTTTAAGGAAAGTAATATTGCCAGTATCCATAATACTACCATCTCAATATATGCATATTTAACTGGAATATAGCCTTCAGAAAGGAGAAATAATTTTTTGTTTATCCGATCTGTCTCGATATCCATAATCTGGTTTAGTATATATACCCCACCCATTATAAAGGTATAAATAATTAGTCCCAGGATAATCTCTACAGTAAATCCGCCTTTACCTTGGGCTAAATAACTACCAATAAGAAGAAAATTCCAGCATGGGATAAGGATGAGTGGTCTTAAAATAAAAAAATAGTCAAAGATTGACGGGGTCAGCCCTTGACTTTTGACAGAATGTTCCATTCCACATCAAAAAGTTTGTTTGCTGAACAAAGTCAAATTCCCCATTTAAATCTCAGTCAAAAGTCAAGGGTTGACCCCGTTATGCCTTTTTTACTTTACCCGAGCGTAAACATTTGGTGCACACAAGTAACTTTTTTATCTTGCCATCAATTTTTACTCTCATTGCCTGCAAATTTATTTTAAACTTTCTTTTGGTGACATTGTGAGCATGGCTAATATTTGAACCGCTCTGCGCACCTCTTCCACATATTGCACATCTTTTCGCCATATTTCTCCTTTCGTTTTGCATTCATTATACAGAATTATTCCAGAAAGTCAAGTAAGCGATTTAAAAAAAATGTTTCGTGCCACCGCTTGCCGCGGCACGATGTTTTAAATATTTGAAATTTACACAACGTCAGATTCTACTGTCCGTTCATAGGCTGCAGCAATACATCGTCGTAATCGGTTATCATATCTTCTGGTTCCAGCACACCGATACCGATGCCACCGTTGAGGAACGGGTTGTTATCGTCCGTGTAAGTGATGCGCAGGCTGTCGTTCAAGTAACCCTTGATCTGATTATTGGATTGAATTTCAACCTTGAGGCTGTACCATATGTTTTTCCTAAGATCAAAAGGACAGTTTGCGAGGAATATCCACTCTCCGTCAACCCGTTTGTAAAGTTCAATACCAGTTCCACTATACATGCCGAAGCGGTAGTAGTTCTGCTCATCCTGAACTCGGAAAAAAATGTACGCTCTCAACGAGGACACAAGGTCACTGCCTTTTATTCTGGTCCTAACCTGATACCGGTAATTCGTCCAGTCGCAACCCTCTGCCACGGTAGCAAAATGCGTCATGCCACTACCCCGGGCAAAACTCGGTTCCTCAGGCGGAACGAACCATGTTCCTTGGCGTTTGTTCCACAGAATATCCATCGCACCACTATCAAAGTTGTCAGCGAACAATGTATCTGGTGGTTCGAGCGGGCGCACAACAATGTCATCGTAGTAAACGGTCATATTATCTTCTGTAACACCGATGCCGATACCGCCACTGTTGTATTGTGTGTCGCTGTCCCTGACGGCAATCACTCGTTCACCATTGAGAAAACAACGAATCGAATCATCTTCAACTTCAACGGCAAGATTGTACCAGATGTTCTTCTGGGGTTGAAAATCATAAGTACCAAGTCTTGTCCATCCATGTAAGCTATCGCGTCGATAGAGCACGAGCCTTGGTTCATCTCCCTTTATTCCGTATCTGTAGTACTGAGTGTCATTTTGAACCCGACAGAATAGATAGGATTTAAGATATTGTATATTAGGGTTGGTGCTTCCCTCCATTTTGGTATTGACCTGATAACGGTAATTGCTCCAGTTTGCATCGTCAGCACCGACCGTAGCAAAGTGAGAGGAGTAATTTCCGCTGCCTTTGGCACTGCTGTTCTCAATTGACCAGGCATTTGGATTACCCCACATATCCCATTGACCATCCATTTCTTCACGATTAAAATCGTCAAAGAAGATATCCCCAGGTGTTGGTCTCATTGCCCGTTCAACTGCTTTTATAAGACTACCAACCGTATCATTCTTACTGGTAGCTGTTATCTGAAGAGTGCCGACCGTGTCTTTGAGCTCTAACCTCATTGCCATTTCTTTGGTTTCATGCCCAATGAGTGTAACCGGATTGTTTCCAATGAATGTTATCTCGCCATGCCCCTGCGTAAATGCTCCTGTCAAAGTAACTGACATCGAATCAGAGGTGTTGTTTGTCAAAATCAATGGAAAACTATCACTAATCGGAAATTTTATGAATAATCTTTCTGGCAGTTCCAGGCTTACCTGGTTATAGACCCAGATTGTAAACAATGTAGAATCGTCTGGCTCCGGCGCAGTATTAATCACCCAGAATGAATCTTCGCCAAGAGGATGGGTATCCGGGATTGTAAAATCATATTGAATCTCCGAAACCTTATACTGACGCAGCCAAAAAGTACGAAAAGAGCAATTCCCAAATGGTGTGGTAATTAGTAACGCGTAGTGTTTGGAGCCAGATTCAAGATTCTGTACCCGTAGTTTAAACTTCCCAGCCTTGCCACGGCAGAGTACAGATGAAGACATCTGCGAGTATTCATACCTCGGTTCCTTAGATAGACGAATAAGTGTGGAAACCATGTGTTCCGGCACCATGAGTCGCATGTCAGTTGCGCCAGGGTCGTACACCACCCACCTTGGACCAATAAAATCCCCGGATAAGAGGTAGCAGTGGTCATATTCGCCTAATCCCGGAACTGTAACTTCTACCCCAAGATTATAGGCAAAAGGGTCCATTACCACTTGTGACTTTTCCAGACTCACCATCGGTATGAGCAAATCATTATTAAGGGCTTTGAAGATATTGCCCTTGATACCCGTTGGCAGCCGCAACGCATGGGCATTGAGCACCCATGTCTTGCCCTTGTATAAATCAAAAAGCGGCTGGTATTTAAGGTCTATTATCCGACTCATAGGTTCATTCACATCAGCCTCAAGGCTCGGGTAGCAACCGCCGTACAAAGCAGCTTTGTCCTTGGTTTCAGTCTCTAAGGCTGTTTTATCAATGACAAAAAGTATTAAAGGTCGGGACAAACCAAGATACTGCATATAGCCAACCGCTTGAGTGTGTCTTTCAACCATTATTCCGTCTATGTTCTTGCATACTTCTACGCTCGTTGGACCGTTTGTCAAAATGCCTTTGTTTCTGTTGTGCACCTCTTCGCATATGTGTTTGTTAATTTCCTCCAGGGCAAATCCGAGCATATAAACCGGAGAGGTATATATCATTGTAACGCTATCGTCGTGAGCATAATCATAACTGCAGTAATCATCACGGTCATAGAAAATTCCCACAGCGTCTGGATAACTGTCAAGTACACACACAACCTGGGAATCAATGTGCCCTGCCCAGGAAAGTTCTCCTAGTGGATAAGAGGAATACAGGTTTGTATCCGGATTCAAAAGCCGGCACGCCTCAAAATGAGGAAGGGGATTTCCATTTTTGTCTTTCGCAAGAGATAAAGAACAAGGAAAAGGTAATGTGTCATTATACACCCAATTCTTCCATGCTTCACAGGATTGAAAATACATATATGATCCAATTCCACGGGAGTCAAATGCGTTTATTATAGTTCTGGCAGAGTCATAACCGTAGGGGCCATATTGGTTAAGCCACCACTCATAGCTGTGGAAGGTAGTGGAATCCCCATCTCGGATGCAATACCATCCGGAACGATCTTGTGGTGCATAAATACCAAAAAAGGGTTGATGGTGATAGAATTCCTCCCATTTTACTCCAAACATTTGACAGGTATCCATTTTCGCCTCCGGGGTGTGGTACATTCCAAAGAAGAATCGTCCTTCATGCTCAAGCACCTGGGAATTGGGATGGGGATTAAAGTATTCTGGATATTGGTCACGCATCCAGGCAAGCCCGGGTCGCCAGTCACCTTTGTGTGGCACAATGTACAATGAGGCTTGCGCATGCCTATCCGTGGATTCGCCCATTCTTAAGTAGTTGTAAGAAACCCGGAATGAATCTGATGACGGATTCGTCTTCAACTTAAATGATAGTGCCGGTTTCTTCACCTCAAATGGGCAGACAAAAGAAATGCCATAGTCCAGTGTAGTATCATAGAGAATAACCCCAGGAAGAACACACCGGTTTTGACGGTATTTAATTGTCTTATTGAAATAAGTTTCTATTAGGAATGGCGCATTTTTATCGGTCCAGAATGCGTAGTGCATCGCATCAAGAAGTGGCAGAGAAAAGTCCAGGCGCAATGCCCGCTCATCCTCCGAAGGATAAAAATATTTGAGCCAGACATCATTATCCCACCGTAAAGTCAATGTGTCCATTGTGTAGTTCACTAATGCCTTATGATATTGAAAATTAATCTCAAAAATAACCCTCACCCGGTTCGGACTTATGTTTGAATCAATATGAGTCACTGTGCCATTACTATTCTGCTGGTATTCATAGGCAATCAAGGTATCACGGAATATTATCTGCCCGGGTTCATTAGCGGATAATAACCCAGTATGACCTTTTACAGATAAATCCCTTATCACACCGCTTTGTCTCCAAAATACTGCCTCTATATCTATATTCCGTAATATAATTATTGTATCATTACTCGTATATTCCACACGCACCAGTTCAACATCACCCATATTCACAGGTCCTGTTTCAGGGTCATAAGTAATAACCTTGTTTCTAAGATAAGAACCATATTCAAAATGAACATCATACTTACCTACAGGAAGTGTGCCAGCCTGTGACATATGAAAATATCCATCCTCATAGCTCGGATGGCGATAACTTACTGTATCAAGCACAATACTCGTGTCGTTTTGATAAACTGCCTTGATGTTTACTCCATTGGTTCTTACGCCTTCTACTTTTGTAAATCCATAACAGAGTGTTGCCGCCCGGGCAACCTGCACCGCGCCCAGGCAAAATAATACTACAACGAATGAGAAAAAGTTTTTCATGCTATCCTCCTCGAATATATCAAATCCCTCTCCCTCTGTGGGAGAGGGTAAGGGTGAGGGGAATCAACATTCACTATCTCACCTTCACCACCCGCACAGGGTTGAAACTCCTATCTTCTGGCATAATAAAGTAAACTCCCGCCGGAAGACCGGAGCCGATTTTATCACCCCAATAACTACCAACCTGTCTGCCTGAGACATCATAGAGAATAAACCGTTCTTTCTCATAACCAATGACTGTAGTAAAAGAAGAAAAGGGATTGGGCAAAACCAGAGGGTGTGGTGTGTAAGGCGGATGCCAAGAATAATTATTATCCTCTACGCCGCTATTTCCATCCTCATCGGTCTTGATAAGATAAACCTGGGAGCCATTTCCGAAAGAATAGGCACCGCCTGCGAGAATATAGCCACCATCTGGTGTTTGCTGGACAGAATAACCCCAAGAAGAGTAAGTCGTCTCCCCGTAGATTTTAGTCCAGAGGGTATCCCCAAGAGAGTCCGTCTTGATGAGGTAGACGACGCCGAGCGCAAAAGCATCGCTAAATCCCGCGACAATATAACCTCCATCCTGTGTCTGCCGGACAGAGTAACCATCAGAATAGTGCTCTGTTCCACCGTAGGTTCTGGTCCAGAGCGTATCTCCAAGTGAGTCGGTCTTCACCAGGTAGAACTGGCTGTAAGGGTCAGGATATGGGTTGTAGCTGTATCCCGCGACGATATAACCTTCATCTGTGGTCTGCTGGACAGAGTAACCATATTCTAAGTTCGTCCCACCGTAGGTCTTAGTCCAGAGCGTATCTCCAAGAGAATCGGCCTTTATCAGTAAGACATCCCACCCTGTGGATCCTGCAACGATGTAGCCTCCATCCTGAGTTTGCTGGACAAAACGACCCTCACCTGCACCGTAGTTCTTAGTCCAGAGCGTATCTCCAAGTGAGTCGGTCTTGATAAGATAAACTGGGTCGTAGTCCCCGAAATAATAGGCACCGCCTGCGAGAATATAGCCTCCATCAGTAGTCTGCTGAACACACGAACACCAAGGCTCATTAGCAGTCCCGCCGTAGGTTCTGGTCCAGAGCGTATCGCCGAGAGAATCGGTTTTGATAAGATAGATTTGGGAGCCGTTTCCGAACGAAGTAGAAAATCCTGCAATGATGTAACCTCCATCCTGTGTCTGTTGCACGGAAAAACCTCGGTCATCACCTGTCCCACCGTATATTCTGGTCCAGAGGGTATCTCCAAGAGAATCAGTCTTCACCAGATAGACCTGGAGGCTGTTGCCAAAGGAATTAGTATATCCAACAACGATATAGCCTTCATCAGTTGTCTGGTCTACAGATTGACCCACCTCGTAGCCTGCGCCGCCATAGTTCCTCTCCCACATCAGTTGAGAGAAACCCGTGCCCACAAAAAGTGCAAAAAGTAAAGGATAAGGCACTAGCCGAAACAGATTAAAATCTTTTTCCATTTATCCTCCTGAATAATTATAGTTCTTCTTGATAATATGTCAATAGTTATTGGTAACTGTTCAACACTTGGTGGACTAATGTAGGCACACGATTCACCCACGCCCCTCGCAGAGAAGCGGGGTTCATTGGGCCAAAAAATGCTTGATAAATCAAGCAACTACAATTTTTAATCATTGTAATTTATATTTAATCATGTTACAGTTGAATAACCTCATATCTGGCAATTGACATGACACTTTAAATTCATATAATTTATTCATGTCTATAAAAGATAATATTTTTAGATTAAATCAAAGGATTATAAAGGCATCAGAACGGGCAGGCCGAAACCCGGATGAAATATCTATTGTTGCC
>JAGMEL010000045.1 GCA_023128195.1 Caldifarciminota bacterium
CACATCACTCTGTGCGTAGTTGTAGGCACAACCGATTGTCGTACTATAACCGTAAAGCCTTGGGTATGTCTCATCTGCGACATCATTAGTCAAATCATCGATTGCTGACCAGTTTTCGCCATAATCAGTTGAAGAGCTGAACATGATGTCATGCTCACCACCAACATCTGCCTGGTAGGCAATATATGCATAGCCCTGTGAAGCAAATACTGAAGGGTATCGGTCATCATTGGTATTGCCTGTACCCCAGCCGTATAATCCGCCCGAACCATTAAGTGTATCCAAATAACATACGACATCCCAATCACTGCCAGCTGCGTCATAATACTCAATACCATGAATGAGAATCGTATCATTACCGACAACATCGACACTGATTGATGCCTTCTCAGGATCACCGCCTGATGGCGTGAAACTCAGACCATAATATGCAGTCGAATCGTGTGAGAAAAGGCAAAATATCTGGTCACTTGATGTCCCAGCTTCATCATCAAGATATTGAGCTATGACAAATTGATTACCGTTCCCCCATGTCACAACTTCCGGGTAAGTAAAATTGGGAAGACTACCAAAATAGATAACGCCGGCGAGATTATCGGGATCATTATATCCCCCAATGTTTGAACGCATGAAGCCCGGCGCATTCGTCACAGCATTAGGTTGATTGTACTTTGAAAATGACCCCCAAATCCATATCTTACCATCATCCGTAATGGCAATTTCCGGGTAACGTAAATTATAATCCGTATCGGCAATTCGATAAACACGATTATCCCATGTCTGACCGTTATCAACTGATGTTGCAAGTCCCCAGCCATAGCGTACGGGCGAAGTTGACCATGCCGTCTCATAGCATACATAGATTCTACCTAATGCATCTTCTGCCATTGATGTAAGCACATCATCTACATCAAAGGCATCATCAATACGAACATCGGTTCCCCATGGGGCATCACGACCGTGCTCCAACCACGGTGGGTAATCTGTAATGCCGGTGTAAACGCATTCAGCCTTGATTTCCATTGTCGCAAGTAGTACTTCTTTGTGTATGGCTGACGCAGGTATGTAAGCTGGTATCATCTCTACAGCAAAACCGCTTGCCACCAGGTAAACCATCAATATAAATAGTTTCTTCATACCTTCCTCCTTCTTGCACACAAATATTCACGAATAAAATACAAATATACACGAATATTATTTTAACCTATTCAACCTCTGGCTGAATCACCTTTTCTAATATCCGTTTAATGATTATAATAGACATTTCTGCCTTGTCAAGACCTTTAAAAAAGAGCTCTGAAAGACTATTTTTTGAACTCTCTTGATTGTGGATGGCTTGACATAAATACTTTTTAGCATATAATCTTTTATGAAACACTCGCTGTCAGGTGTAAATAATGATATTGATGCGCTGAAAATCATCTTTGATAACATATCGGATTTTGATGATCAAGACACAATTATGTCGGATTTTATTCACTGGCAACCACTCTATGATCTTTACGTTGCTAATGATAAAGTTGTTGTTACAATTGAAATAGCTGGAGTTGATATAAAAGATATCTCAGTCTATGCTGAAAAAAGATATCTGATCATTGATGGAATCAGAAAATCGCCAGATATATTCACCAATGAAAGTCTTACATTTCATAATATAGAAATTCCCTATGGCAGATTTTACAGAAGGATAGACTTCCCAATATTAGTTGAGCCTCGGCAATGTCAATACAAGGTCAATAATGGTATACTAACATTCAGGTTACCGATACTACAGGAGAGAGTTATTCCTGTTGAGGATGGGTAGGAGGTTTAATATGATGGAACAGTCAATTAAAATTCCCAAAGAATTAGGCATAATTCCAATCAAGGGTGGTGTTGTATTTCCTGATCAACCTGTGCCTCTTATTATACACACTCAGAAACTTGCCAAATTAATTGACGAGATTCTGACCACAAATAAACTCGCTGGTGCCCTGACCCAGCGTAATCCGGAAATTGAAGAGCCGAACCCGGAACAAGTTTATAATATTGGTTGTGTTATTCAAATAAATAAAATGCTCCGTTTTCCGGATGGTTCAATAAGACTTTTAATAAAAGGGCTAAAACGATTTAAGGTTAAAAAATTTATTCAAACAGATCCTTATCTGAAAGCCAAAATAGATATAGTATCTGTTGAGTATAAGAAGACCATGGCATTAGAGGCGCAGATGCGTAATGTTGTAACAATGTTTCAGCATCTTGTTTCATTGGCACCATATATCCCTGATGAACTCGGGGCGTTTATTTTAAATATTGACGACCCCAATCGGCTCGCTGATTTTGTTATAAGTTATACAAATTTTGATTTTTATGAAAAACAGATTCTGCTTGAGCTTATTGATCCAAAAGCACGTTTCATAAAACTTATACCTATGCTACAAAAAGAGATTAGTATATTAGAACTTGGTGTTAAGATTCGTTCACAGGTAAAAAATGAACTCGATAAAGGGCAGCGTGAGTTTTATTTGAGAGAACAATTAAAGGCAATCCAGAAGGAGTTAGGCGAAGGCGACGAACATACCCATGAAATCGAAGAATTAAAAAAGAAAATTCTGGAAGCGAAAATGCCTGAGCAAATCAATAAAACAACCCTTAAAGAACTGGACCGACTTTCAAAAATACCGCCCCAGGCTGCAGAATATACAGTCGTGAGGACATACATTGACTGGCTCATCTCTATTCCTTGGTCAAAATCCACAAAAGACAATCTTGATATTAAGAGAGCACAGAAAATCCTTGATGAAGATCATTATGATCTTGAAAAAGTGAAAGAAAGACTTCTCGAATATCTTGCCGTGAAAAAGTTAAAGCCTGATTCAAAAGGGACAATACTTTGCTTTATTGGACCACCGGGCGTTGGTAAAACATCGCTTGGTAAGTCAATTGCCCGAGCACTGGGGAGGAAGTTTGTTAGAGTTTCCCTTGGTGGTATCAGGGATGAGGCGGAAATAAGAGGTCACCGAAGAACCTATGTTGGAGCATTACCCGGAAGGATTATTCAATTAATTAAAGCCTGCGGCACAAATAACCCTGTCTTTATGCTCGATGAAATTGATAAAGTTGGTACTGATTTTAGAGGCGATCCATCTTCTGCACTATTAGAGGTGTTGGACCCGGAACAGAATAATGCTTTCTCAGATCATTACTTAGAAGTACCCTTTGACCTGTCAAAGGTGATGTTTATTGCCACCGGTAATATTGTAGATCCAATAATCCCAGCACTTAAGGACCGTATGGAAATCATTGAATTACCCGGCTATATTTTAGAGGAAAAAATCGAAATCGCTAATAAATACCTGATACCAAGACGAATTTCTGAAAATGGCCTCAAACCCAGTAATATATCGTTTAATAATAATGCCCTAAAGATTATTATCGCAAGTTATACTAGAGAAGCAGGAGTGAGAAATCTGGAGCGTGCAATTGGATCGACATGTCGTAAGGTTGCAAAGCGTATTGCTGAAGGAAAACGGCGTGCAGTAAAAATTACCGACAGAAATATCTCAATTTTTTTGGGTCCACCCAAAACATACTCAGAAGTAGCCGCGAGAAAAGGGGAAATTGGCGTGGCAACAGGACTTGCCTGGACCCCTTTTGGTGGCGAGATTCTTTTCATCGAGTCGATAAGAATGAAAGGAAAACGAGGATTGATCCTTACCGGTCTTCTGGGCGAAGTTATGAAAGAATCTTGCCAGGCAGCTTTATCTTATTTAAAAACAAAGTTGGTTTCCTGGAACTTTAGTGAGGAATTGCTCAAGGATAATGATATACATATTCATATACCTTCAGGCGCGATTCCAAAAGATGGTCCTTCTGCTGGATTGGCTGTAGTTATGTCACTGGCATCACTATTGCGAAATGAACCGATAAATCCAAAGATTGCTTTTTCTGGTGAAATAACCCTTACGGGTAGAGTCCTGCCGGTTGGTGGTGTAAAAGAAAAAGTGATCGCAGCAAAGCGTGCTGGTATTGACAAAATAATTCTTCCTAAAGATAATGAAAAGGGCCTGGTTGAAATTCCCAAACATGTTCGAGCCGGGTTATCATTTGATTTTATTTCAACTGCTGAGCAGGCATTGAATATAATTTTTAACCGGCCTAACAAAAAAGCAAGGGAGAGAAAGAAGAAGAAAAGATGATATTTTTCCTTCTTTTACAGATAGAATGGCAGACTATAAATAGACCTTATAGTGATGTTGAGCAGGAACTTGTCATCTATTTTTCAATCCCGAGAGAAAAATTAAAACATGTAGTCAAAGATTCCCTATTTTATGTTGAATACGAAAGTCAATTGAAAATTTATGATGAGCAAAATAATCAATTAATAGGAGATTTTTGGGAAGTAAAACGTTTGAGTGATACACTTGATATTCATGATTCAGTAAAAATTCTTATTCCTAAAAATAGTAGTTATTTTCATCTGGAAATAGTAGACCTCCATGCCAGTCAAGTTTTCAATATAACCGAAAAAATTCTGAAAATAAACTACATAGGAAACATCAAATGGGACATAATAAATGACACACTACGTTTAACATTCATTATCATTAATCCAGAAGGTACTATTGATAGTATGCTTTTTTCAATGAATGGCATCGAACAAGCTATCCTCACCAAAACAGGCACATATGATGATTCATTATCTCTAATGGTTGGCGGGCTACTAAATGATAACTATACATTAAAAGTTGTGGTATTATCTAAATCTGAAAAGATTGATGAAATACAGATTCCAATAATAATTTCGAGACCATTTTATCTTGATGAATTCACCTGGTTACTAAAAGTGAGTCAACTTGAATATATTGCTGCTTCATCTGAAATAAAAGACCTGAAAGGGACAAAGAGAGTATATCGGGACTCATTATGGCGTGCGTTTTGGAAACAACATGATCCCACACCTAATACTGAATACAATGAGAAGGAAGTAGAATATTTTGAGCGAATTAAATATTGTGAGGATCGCTTTTCTCACGGAGATAGAGGGTGGCGCAGTGATCGGGCTAGAATCTACGTCAGGTATGGGGAACCTGATGAAATTATATCTCAGCCATATTATAGTCCTCCTGTAGATCCTTTTAAACCTTATACTCATCTTTATGATTCTTACGAAGTCTGGCATTATTATAGGTTTAATCGAATGTTTGTCTTTGGGGACCGGTATGGACTTGGAGAATATATTCTTTTAAATCCAACAAGATCGGATTTATGATTATATTGTTATCATTTTTATTATCTGCTGATACAATTAATTTCTATGTTGATCCGTTTATCTGTCGAACAACTATAGAGATAATTGATACAGTAACGCAGATAACCAAGGAAGAAGATATCTTTTATATAGAATTTAATTGTGGAATTCCTTACCACGAACTTTCTTATGCAACAGTTGATAGTCAAATTATCACAAAGGCAATTATAGCATTTAAGCTTATAAACCTTGATTACCTTGACTCCTTGAGCGATACACTTTATCGTCAATTCACCATACCGTCATTTTCTCAAGCGGCAAGACAACAGATGTCTTTCATCATTCAGTTTGGTCTACATATTCCTGAAGGTAATTTTAGATATAAGATTGATATTTCTTCAGGAGCTAAAAGGGGTTGTGTAGAAAGAGAGATAGCTATCAGAAAAGAGGATTATAAAATAAGTGATATCCTTGTCGCAAGCGATATAGTAACCGATACTATTGGAAATTACCTAAGGAAAGGTAATTTAAGGGTAGTTCCACATCCCTCATCTCAATTTAGTGAACGCCATATCAATCTTTATATTTATTATGAAATCTATGACATAACTCCTGATTCAGATAAGCTGAGTGTAATATACAAAATAGAGAATGAGAATGGAAGAATCATTCGTCAGGTTTCACGGCAAATTGATAAAAATTTTAAATCCCAGGCTATCAATTTAGGATTTAATATACAGGGCTTTGATCCCGGTGAATACATTCTTCGTATTGAAGTATGTGACCCACGTACACAGATAACAGCAAAAAAGGAGGTTTCTTTTAAAATCACAAAAAAAATAAAGGAAGAAATCAGTTATGAAGGTTTACCCTATTACGATGAAATCGAATATTTTCTCAATCCCGGTGATTATAAATATTATCAAGGCTTGCCCGAGGAAGGAAAAAGGGTGTTTCTTGATAGATTCTGGCGGACACGCGATTATTACAAAATTTCAGCAAGATTTGAATATACCAATAAACACTATAGCCAAGGGGATAAACCAGGTTATAAAACTGATCGTGGTAGAATATATATAAAATACGGGGAACCTGATGACAGGGAATGCAGCATTATTGAAACAGGGGAGTCGAGGCCTTGTGAGTTCTGGCAATATTACAATGGCTTTCGATTTATTTTTATTGATGTACGAGGCACCAATGAGTATACATTGGTCTGGACAAATACAAGAGATGAAAGGTCACAGCCATCATTGTATAAATATATTCCAGAATCACTATTAGAAGAGATTGAATAAATCATCTTAGTATATAAACAATAAATTGGAGGCAAATTATGGAAGCTGATGAAAATTTCAAATCAGGATTAAATAGTGTTAGAAAAGAAAGTATTACAAAAGAACTGCAACAATATTTTAACACTTTGAAAGACGATATTAAACTTTATATTGAAAAAAATAACGATGGATACAATAAAATTTATAATGAAATTCGTTCATTAAGAGAACTTATTGAATCATCAACAATATTTAAGAAAGAAAGAATTGCTTTATTTGTTGATGCGCAAAATTTATATTATTCAGCCCGTATGGGTTTTGCTGCAAAGGTCAATTATGAAAAACTTCTCAAATTGATTACTGAAAACCGTACATTGATAAGGGCCTATGCCTACATTGTTCAACCGCCCGACGGTGACGTTAAACCCTTTGCTATGAGTCTCGAACATATAGGTTATATTGTGAAAATCAAGGATGTCAGAACCCGTTCCGACGGCTCTGCAAAGGCTAACTGGGATATGGGTATGGCTCTCGACATTCTCGGAATACTGGACCGCGTTGATACGATTGTTCTCGCATCAGGAGATGGTGATTTTGTTCCACTCGTTGATTTTATCAAAACAAAGAGCAAACGTGTAGAAATCTTTGCTTTTGCTGAGAATACTGCCTATGACTTAAAAGAGAAAGCAGATAAATTCGAACCGTTGGGCGAGAACATCATTCTCACGTAAACGTGATTGATTACCACGTCCATACACATCACTCGATAGATGCTGAAGGTACTGTAAGGGAATACTGTAAGCAGGCAATAAAAACTGGGTTGAAAGAGATATGTTTTACAAATCATTGCGAATTAGATCCCTTTAGGAATGATTCTCTCATAAGATTTACTGACCACAAACAGCCGTTAACTCGTGAGGCTCTATTAAGACTGCAGGATGAGATATTTAGGGAAAGAGAATTTTTTAGAAGATCCAGCCTCAAGGTAAGATTTGGACTCGAAATAGGATATTATGACGGTATTGAGCCTTACTTGAAAAAGCTCTTAGAAGACATAAATTTCGATTTTTTGCTTGGAAGCATCCATTGTCTTGACCACATCTGTATTGATAGTTCTAAGGAGTCTTCTGAATATTTTATAAAACACTCAGCTTCAGAGTTATTACATAACTATTTTCTGGCAATCGAGAAGTTAATTAACAGCCAACTTTTCGATTCAATAGGACACTTAGATGTTTACAAGAAATATGGATTTGGGTTTTATAAAGAAGAAATAAATACTGTGCCTGAAGAGATTATAAGAAAAATTTTCAGAATGATGAAAGAAAAAAAGATTGCCTTTGAAATTAACACTGCGGGATTGCGGCGCATAAATCAATTCTATCCCTCACCATCTATAATGGAATACGCACAAGAACAAGGTCTTGAACTGATTACAGTTGGCTCTGATGCTCATCGAGTAGAAGACCTTGGTAAAGGAATTAAACAAAGTTTTGAATACGCAAAATCCTTTGGATTTGATGCAGTCTATGGATTTGAAAAAAGGAAAGCGACGAAGATAAAGATCTAGATAATACGCAGTAAACGCAGTATCGTCCTCCAAACAGAATGGCGGACTTGCCGAGTGGGGTCAAATCTCGAAACTTGACAAATAGTAGAGATGCAGTCCCGCCCTTTCTACGAAAAAGCGGGATGCTCGATTTTACAACCAAATCGCAGATTTGGGTATAATTGGCACAGTATCACCCCGCCCTTTTTTCAAAAGGGCGGGGTTCGCAGTATCGTCCCGCCCAAAAAAAGACGGGACTCGCATTATTAATAATAGCAATCGTTTGCTGTATATCTATCATGACATTATCGAAGATTGGTACATGTTGACTTTGCTAAAAATATGAATATAATACTACTATGGAAGAACGTATAAGCACAGTATACATCGAGGATGAAATAAAATCTTCATATTTAGATTATGCAATGAGTGTAATTGTTGGCCGTGCATTACCAGATGCACGTGATGGACTCAAGCCAGTACAGCGGCGCATTCTTTACGCCATGAATGAAGCACATTTGCTATCGAACCGGCCTTTTAAGAAATCAGCGACTGTGGTTGGCGATGTGCTCGGTAAATACCATCCTCATGGTGATATGTCAATCTACGATGCCCTTGTCCGAATGGCTCAAAATTTTTCAATGCGTTATGTTTTGATAGACGGCCAGGGTAATTTTGGTTCGATTGATGGTGATGCAGCAGCAGCATACCGTTATACTGAAACGAGGCTTACATCACTTGCTGAAGAAATTCTAAGAGATTTAAATAAGAATACTGTAGATTTTATCCCTAATTTTGATGGTAGGCTAAAAGAGCCAACTGTTTTACCGGCAAGTTACCCAAACCTATTATGCAATGGTTCATCAGGTATTGCAGTGGGTATGGCGACAAATATTCCACCCCACTGTTTGAACGAATTAATTGCTGCCCTGACAGCGATGATTGATAACCCTAAAATTAAGGATGAAAAACTATTTTCTATTGTACCAGGACCAGATTTTCCAACAGGTGGCATTATTGTCGGTACAAGCGGTATAAAACAGGCGTATAAAACAGGTAAAGGAAGGGTTGTAATAAGAGGTAAGGCAAGGGTTGAAGATATAAAATCTGGTAAACAAGCAATCGTCATAACAGAAATACCGTATCAGGTAAACAAAAGTACACTTTTAGAAAAAATAGCCTTCCTGGCTCGGGCAAAAAAAATTGAGGGTATTTCAGATCTTAGAGATGAATCAGATAAAGATGGTATACGGATTGTAGTTGAATTGAAAAGGGATGCAAATCCCCAAATAATATTAAATAACCTTTATAAACATACTTCTTTGCAAACAACCTTCAGTATTCAACTTCTTGCCCTTGTTGCAGAGACGCCAAAGGTTCTTACTTTAAAAGAGGCATTACAGAATTTCCTTGATTTCCGTTTTGAAGTAATAACCCGTAGAACTAAATTTGAATTATCTGAGGCGGAAAAGCGAGCCCATATTCTTGAAGGATTAAAAATTGCCATTGAAAATATTGATGAGGTTGTCAAAATTATTAAAAAATCGAAAGACGTCAAAATGGCGAGGAAGCGGTTAATTGAGAGGTTTTCACTTACTGAAATTCAGGCTCAGGCAATACTCGATATGAGATTGGCGAGATTGACCAATCTTGAAAAAGAAACCCTGGAAAAGGAATACCTTGGCTTAATTAAAGAGATTGCTCGATTAAAATCGATTCTTGAATTACCAAAAGGTATTTATCAGATAATAAAGAAAGAATTAAAGGAGTTGGATGTAAGATATCAGGAACCACGTAGAACCCTGATTATTGATGCTGAACCTGAAGAACTCACTATGGAAGATCTTATTGGTGAAGAGGACATGGTCATTACTCTTACTCAAAGGGGTTATATAAAGCGACAACCGATTACGACCTATCGAAATCAAAACCGTGGTGGTCAAGGGAGAAAAATTGTTGAGATTGGCGAGGAAGATTTTGCCAACCAATTACTTATTTCGGTAACTACTGATACTTTATTATTTTTCTCGGATAAAGGCAAGATCTTTGCCCGTAAGATTTATGAAATTCCTGAAGCAGGTCCGTTTTCTAAGGGACGGTCTATTGCCAATTTTATTGAAATGAGTGAAGGAGAAAAAGTTACTGCCTGTCTATCTATAAAGGATTTTTCATCAGACCACTTCATTTTTATGGCGACCAAAATGGGTAAAGTAAAAAAAACCAATCTTACTGACTTTGCAAATATTAGAAGAAAGGGGATAATTGCAATTAATCTCGTTTCTGGAGACCGACTTATTGCCGCTGGGCTTACCAATGGTAAGGATTCGATACTTCTCACAACCAGAGATGGTTTAACAATAAGATTTTCAGAAAAATTGATAAGAGCAATGGGCAGAAGCGCAGCTGGTGTAAGGGGAATCAGATTGACTAAAGGTAATGAAATGGTTGGTTTTAATATCGCATGTGAAGACGAGGATATGTTAATCATTGGTCAAAAGGGAATTGGAAAAAGGATTAAGTTTGCTTCAATCGGTGAAAAAGGCAGAGCTGGTAAAGGAATGAAGGCAATGACGATTGATGCAAAAACCGGTAAGATTGCGGGCGTAACCAGTGTTAATGACGATGATGATTTAATTGTAATGACCAAAGCCGGTAAGGTAATAAGAACTCCCGTACATAAAATTAAAGTCCTGCGTCGACAGGCAAAGGGTGTTAAGATTATATCATTGGCTAAGAATGATACAGTATGCTCTATTGCCTGTATAAAGGCACAAGTATAATCAGGGAATCAGATTATCAGGATATCAGAGAATCAGTTAATTAATTTGTGTAATCTGTTACAATCGGTGTAATCTGTGGCTCGAAAGTCCTGGGATGAATATTTTATGTCGATTGCCGAACTGGTGGCTAAACGCTCAACATGTCTGCGCCGTCATGTAGGTGCTGTAATTGTTAAAGACAAAAGAATCTTAGCTACTGGATACAATGGTGCACCGAGCGGTACTGTACATTGTGAGGATATTGGTTGCCTGAGGCAAAAACTGAATATCCCGGCTGGTGAAAGACATGAGATATGTCGAGGAATCCATGCTGAACAAAATGCGATCATTCAGGCATCGACATGTGGTGTTAATATAAGTGGTGCGATAATCTATACTACGCATCAGCCATGTTTTATCTGTACAAAAATGCTGATAAATGCCCACATTTCTAAAATCGTCTATCGAGAAGAATATCCTGATGAGCTGGCAATCAGAATGCTTAAAGAAACAAGAATTCCATTTGTGAAACTTGCAACCGCCTTTTAAGAAACGGAGACTGGGAGATCAGGGGACAAGGAGACACGGAGAGAAAGGAAGTTTTGAAAATAGGAAGTTGGAAAAACACAGATTACACAGATACGAGCCTAAAGACTCTACTCCAGATTACACAGATAACAAAAAGAGACGGAGACCTGGAGACTGGGAGACAAGGAGAGAAAGGAAGTTTTGAAAATAGGAAGTTGGAAAGATGGGGAGGTCAGAGGATCAGGATATCAGGGAATCAGGAGATCAGAGAAAATGCAAAATTGTAAATGGTAAATTTCAGATTGCAGATTGTAAATAACAAAAGTCAAATTATTAATGTAGTGGTTTGATTTACCCACGCCCATCGCAGATGAGCGGGGTTTATCGGGCTATTGCGTAATTAGGCGTCTGAAGTACTCTGTGCCATCATTTTTTTGCCGTACAACGTTGCCAAAAAACCATAAGGGTTGCTGTCTCATTTCGAAATTCCATCTTGTCTCGAGACTGCGAT
>JAGMEL010000450.1 GCA_023128195.1 Caldifarciminota bacterium
TTTCTGTAAGATTTTTTATGGAATGTGAAGAGAAAATTGATGTAGTTGTAATGAATAAATTAAAGCTTACAAGAGAACAAAGCGCTTTTCTGAATGTAATTAAGATGGAGAAATTCAAATGAGGGATGATCAGCAAATTTTAACTAAAGCATCTTTAAACAAAGCAATAGACGCAATCAATTTAGTGGAAGCTTCACTCAAGGAAGTAAAACCTTTTAACGCAAATAAAATATATACTCCCAAAGAAAGAGAACCTTATGATGCTTTATGTGATAGATTTATTCGTGCAGTTGAAATTAGTTTGAAATATTTTAGAAGTTACGAAAAACTAATGTACGGCGAAATTTCTGAAACCTTAAGAGATTTATTGAACAGAATGGGAAAATTAGAAATAATAAGTTCCATTACTCTGTGGATGCAAATGAGAGATGTAAGAAATAGAATAGTTCATGATTATTTACCTGAAGAGATAAAAGATATGTACGATGAAATAATGGATGCTTTCGGAAAAGAGCTGTTGCGGCTCAAGACAAAATTATTGAAATTGAGTTCAAATGATGAGTAAAAAATATGCCATTGCAACGTATTGTAGGGGCTTGATTTATCAAGCCCGCGGGTCGGATGAATCCGACCCCTACACTGTCATTCTCCGACTTGATCGGAGAATCCAGTGTGTTATGGTAATTTTGGGTCAAAAATTTAGTGTGATAAAATAAATATGAAAATAATGGATAAAATATTGTGAACAGTGGATCTTTATCTGCGTCTTCAGAGTCTCAAGAAACTTTAGCAGCAAAAAAACTCTTGGGAATTGGCGAACTGCTGAAAAGGAGCTGGTCGGTAATAAAGAACAATGTAATGATTCTTCTTGGAATCGCTGTCCTTTATCTAGTGGTTGCAGTTGGAGTGGAATACATACCAGAAACTTTTTCCATATTCACGTTTCTTGTAACAATTCTTATCTCAATGGTTACTTTCATAGGATTGATTTTTGCAATAAATAACATTCTCGAGGGGAATCCCGTAAGTATTAAGGAATCCTACAAAATAGGTTTTAAAAAAATCCTGCCGTATCTCTGGATATCCGTTCTTGTGTGTCTGGCAACGTTCGGAGGATTTTTGCTGTTAATTATCCCCGGAATTATATTTGCTATTTGGTTCTTGTTTGCTCCATATGTCCTGATAATTAAAGATACGAGAGGAATATCTACTCTTGCTATAAGCAGACAACTGGTGAAAGGCAACTGGTGGTATGTGCTTGGCGCTCCACTTGTGTGCGGAATTGTGTATGGGATATGTATATATGCACCCTTTGGTATTTTACATGTCTTATTAACGTTTGGCTTGAAATTTCCAGATGATCTCTACGTCTTGGTTTTCCAGATATCATCTGGTTTAGAAATGATAGCTTTAATAGTAGTTTATGTCCTGATGTTTAGAAATCTCATGGCAATAAAGGGAGCTGATATTGTGTGCAGCCCACCTAAAAAAGCTACAAAAATAGCGGTAGTTATAGGGGTATCCGTGACGTGTCTTATTTTTATTATAGCTATATTCCCAAGAAAGCCGTATGAATCTCCCCTGCTCAAGGAAGCGCATGCGCTCAGGGCTAAGCTTGAGGTGGAAATTCAGAGTAAACCAAATGCAGCGGATGATTATTTCAAGGCAATGGATGTTTATATTAGGTTCTCCTCAAAGAAAGAAAAGGAGTTATCTAGGCAGCATGATGATGTTTTTAAAAATGGATGGATAGAAGAGAATAAAGAACTAAGAGAGTATTTAAGGAAAAACCAAAACGCACTCCAGTATTTAGATTCTGGTATAAAAAAGAAACTTTGTCTTCTTCCAAGAACGGATAAATTTGATCAACTTCTGCCAGAGCTAGCAGTGTGCAGAGGGTTTGCAAGACTAAAAATCATCAAAGGTAAATTGTATGAATCTCAGGGACAATACGAGATGGCAATGAATGAATATCTGGGAGTTATGAAGCTTGGCAAAGATGTTGCAATAGGCGAAGCATTAATCCATAAACTAGTTAGCATAGCCATTGAATCTGTTGGATTACGCAGAGTGAGAGAAATCGCCCAAAAATCTGATGTCTTAGATAATACTCTAAAAGAAGCTGTAGCCAGAATTAATGATATCAAAAGCCATGAGTTTAAAATAGCTGATACCTATAAGATGGAGTTCATATCTGTCGTGAGTATGATTGATATGGTATATCGAGAAGGGTATATGAAGACGAAAGGAATTAAAAACATAAAGAAAGTCGTTCCTATGCGTCAGATAAACAGATGGCCTATGAAGCATGATAATACTCTAAAGCTTTTTGACAGATTTCATCGGGATTTGATAAAAAAGGTAAATTCCCCATATCCGGAATCAGTAAAAGTGGATTTGAATAAGTATCTTTATGAGGCAGAAAAAGGCAATTTTGGCTTCTTCTGGCTGTTAAAAAACATTGATAACCCAATTGGGAAGTTGCTTCTAAGTATGTTATTGCCGGCACTTGAGAGAGCTAATGAATCTGCAGTTAGATCGGAAGCTGAGGCAAATCTGACAATAACTATTCTTGCCATTGAATTATACAAAAGAGAAAAAGGACAGTATCCGAAAAATATTGACGGCTTGGTCCCAGAATATTTACAGGTAATTCCTGAAGATCCGTTTACAACAAAATCGTTGATATACAAAAAAGACAACGATAAATATATTCTCTATAGCTGTGGAGTAGATATGGATGATGATGGAGGGAAGACAATCTACACTTATAAGATTCCTGAAGACAGGAATGGAGATTTGATGTTTTGAAGGGAACGAAAAAATAATTTAAAATTTTGAAATTAATAATTGATTGGAGGTTAGAAATTGAAAATTAAAAAGTTAGTGTCTGGATTTAGCGTTTCGTATTTAATAATTTTTCTACTTTCGTTTTGTGTTCTATCTTCAACCTGTCATGCGGCAGATGAGCTAAAGATAGG
>JAGMEL010000451.1 GCA_023128195.1 Caldifarciminota bacterium
GAGCAAAATAGACCTCTCTTTCCAAACATTTTAACGATTTTTCTGGATATAAAATTATTCTTTTCAGGGATGCTGTCCAGCATTATTGCACCTCACCCTTTATCAATCGGTGCATTTCCAGGTTATGCATAAGATTATCACACGTTTTAACACAGCCAACCTTGCTGAAATAGCGGTTATTTTTATTGCAGTTTTTAGCTTTGTTGCGAAAATTATTATATTTTTTAGAATACCATATTTCAGCAAATGAGTTTTTATTTATATTTCCCATAGGAATATGCACACCACGACAACATGGGGCGACCTGGCCGTCTGCCATGATTCGGCAAAAAATCCAGCCGATATAACAAGGAATCGTATTGATGGTATTCTGATCATATTTGCCTACACTGGCTGTTTCTTGCTGCAAACGCGTCATAAAACCAGAGAAGTTATCAAGTAATATTCTTCGATAACGAGGCAGCCGGTTGTTTTTCTGTAAAACAACATTACACATTTGATATGTCTGCTCCCTTTGCTCGTCAGATAAAAGGAGAGTGTCGGTTCCCCCCTCAATAGTGTCTGCAACGGTAAAATAAACCGATTCCGCTTCAACTTCCAATGCATAATCGAACATTGCCTCAATAGCTTTATAATTGAGATTGCATATTACATTTAAAATATTGATTTTGGGCAAAGGCTTTTTGAACCAGTATGAAGGTTTTGTATAGCGCCTGATTCGCTTTTTCCGGGCGATATACTTCAGAATATTCGTAATTTTATTAAAAGAGTCTATAGACTGGTTCGGATGTGTTTTTACATAGTCATCAGGAGTTGAAGCCCATAGGCTGACAGCTATTTCATCGATTCCTGTGGCGATCAGTTTATCAGCAGACTCACGGCTGATTAAATTGAGATTTGTTGTTACTGAACAGAAGATTCCCTTGGATTTTACGGCTTTAATCAAGTCGTAGATTCCTGGATGCATGAATGGTTCACCACCGCCGGTAAAACGAATAATGGATGTGCCTGCCTTGTGAAGCTCGTCGACAAGTTCTAATGCCCTCGACAGGTCTAATTCCTGTTTGTGCCAGGTTGGATCTGGAGCATTTTCTCCGAGCAGAGGAGAGCGAGTCCAGCAGGCGATACATGAGTTATTGCAGCGGTTGGTCAAATCTATTACAACATGCTCAGGACCTGTAAACGCATTGGTTCCGTTAGTTATTCCTGCATGGATGAGTCGTCGATCTGATGTATGGAATTTATTAAGGTTCAGCATTTATCAAAAAAATAGTTTAAAACAAAGCATATATAAATTGGACTACTGCACTACCTTACGCTGATGAGCCCAAGCCTGCCAAGGCACCGAAGAAAAGCATTGCAATCGCTCCAAATTTTCTAATTTCTTCCGTATCAGTGGAGGATAAGCTTATCCTGCGATGCGTCGCTCTCTTTCCATGGGGGCTATTTATCTTTAATATAGGATAACGTCCTCCATTACAAGTCTATTCATTCCCTTGAATTTGAAAGAGTGTTGTAACACTTTAGCTTTTTGAAAA
>JAGMEL010000452.1 GCA_023128195.1 Caldifarciminota bacterium
CTAACGGGGTTTAGTTTATCTGATTGATCTAGTTTTTTTAGTTAATTCAGTTCATTTAGTTCTTCAGTGAAACGTGACTCCAGCCGAAGGCGTGTCTTCAACTTCCCCTTGTCTCCGTGTCTCCTTGTCCCCTTGTTATATCAATTATTAAAACTCTATTCCTCACCTATTGAACTTATTTTTGCAGTTGCTTTGTCCTTAAGGGTAGGGAATTCTGCAATCAGATGAGCCTGAAGAAAATATTCACGGGCACCTTCTTTATCGCCAATTGCTATTGATGCGTCGCCGGCAAGCAATAATGACATCGCTGCATCATCCCTCTTTTGTTTAAAATGCTCGCAGGCAATTAGATAGTTTTTACGGGCATTCACATAGTCCTCTGTTTCAAAATATAAATGACCGATCTCAATATGTATTTCTGGTTTCTGACCAACCCTTTTTATCAACTCCATCAATATATTTATTGCTTCATCATAGCGTCCTTGATTTTTGTATGCCTTTGTTCTTAAGATATAGGCATCGAACAGAAATACTGATGACGGAAATTCTGAAATTAGTTTGTCAATCATCGTCTCAGATTCTTTAATTTGTCCTAATATATCATATATTTTTGCAATCTCAAAAATTGCCTTTTCACGATATTTTTCATCATTTAATATTAGATTATAATAATATAGTGCTGAATCATATTTTGCCTCATAAAAACATATAACACCGAGTTCATTAGCAGCAAAAGAATAATACTCTCTATTTTTTTTATTGGCCAACAGATGATGAAATACCTTTTTCACCTCTTGTATATTGCCGATCGTCTGGAAAATTCTGGCTTTTTCAATAAACGCCTCATTCACAAGAGACGAATCAGGGTAATCTTCAATAATTCTATTGATTTCAAAAAGGCTACGGTAATATTCTTTATTATCAAATAGAATTTTCGCAATACGCAGACGCGTTTTAAGAACCAATCTTGATTTTGGATTCTCTTCAACAAATCTCCGTAAGGCAAATATTAATGATGGATATTCTTTTAAATAAAATAATGTCTCATGAATCCTCAATATTGTCGGTGATTCAATGTTTGGTAATGGACTATATTTTCTTACCCCACGGTAAACATTTAAAGCATCCTCATATTTCTCGATATTGAAATAAGCATCACCAATACCTTTCTGTGCCGCAGCTGCGTAAATCGAATTAGGATAAATTACAACGAGTTCATTCCAGAAATCAATTGCCAAATTATACTCTTTCCTCTTAAAGTTTATAGAAGCCAGAATAAATGTTGCCTTATCACCGTAAATTGAATTTGGGAAACTCTCACGATGCCACAATAATAACTCTTCTGCCTTCCCCCATAAGCCCATAAAATAGTCAGTTCTCCCTTTGTAAAAAAGATATTCATCAACTGAATCAGGTAGATTCTTAAAATGAATTATAGCCGAATCATATTTTGCCTCATCACTAAAGGTCTTCCCTAATAAGAATCGCGCCTTATCATTAGGCTCAATACTTAAATATCTTTTGAGGTATTCTCTTGCCTTTGGAGTATTTTCCAACAGCAAACATCCGATTGCCGCTTCAAACATAGACCGGCTAATAAGTTGTCTATCATCACTATTATTGATTACTGAATCGAACAAAACAAGACTTTTCTCGTAATTCTCTATTTGTGTAAAGCTAAGGGCGAGACCAATTTCTTTGTATCCAAAAAAATGTTCAACCTCGTTATATAAATCGATTGCCTCATGGTATTTACTATCTTTAAACTTTTGCTGTGCACTAATCAGACGATTATAATTTTCTATATAGTCTACTAACAAAATCTTATCAAACGAATCAGGTGTTCGATCAAAATATTCCATTGCCTCTTCAATTTTATTCTGTTTCAGCTTAATTATGCCTAAGTAGTAATTAGCTTGCCAGATATTTCTATTTTTTTCCCTCAATAAATTAAAGTACACGGCAGATTTGTCATAGAAACCAAGTTGATAATATAAAACGCCAAGGTAGTAATAAATCTCAGGTTTCTTAGATGATATCGATTCAAACAGATCTACACTCCTATTTAATTCTCCATCTATCAGAGCACAGATTGCTGCACCATAATAGGATTCATATGAAGGATCAGTTGCTGAAATTAGTCTATAATATCTTGATGCTTCATTAAAGTCGTGCTGGTTCAGGTAACCCTCTCCAGTGAATAATATAAGAAATAAAATGCTACTCAAGAGGAACCTCAGCAGTATATATCTGTGTTAATCCCTTTGTATTCAATAAAAATACAAACTGAATTTGGTAACCTGCATATAAAGGATGATTCATTATCCTTGCAAAATACCTCAATATTAAATAATTCTTTTCTTCGTCGAGCGCGGCAAATTTAAATTTGTAAATTAATTTTTCTGAAACAAAAAAGAATCTTCTCGTTATCATCGATAAAATATCTCTATCTCTCTCAATTTTAGTACGCAAATCATTTACCAATCTATCGTATTCTCCACCCTGTCTCAGAAAAATTGTTGTACCGTGATATGTTCCTTTTGTTATAATATCAAAATCGCCATCTCTTATCTTTTGAAATTCATTCCTTTTTGCACATACGAGAATTACTAATACAACAGTTACAAAAATTTTCAGAAAATAACCATCCAATATCGTACATCTACTATCTAACATCTTCATCTACCATCTTCCATCTTTATCTACCATCTTCCATCTACCATCTACCATCTTCATCTTGTTATTATCTATCATCTTCATTCCTCATTCTGCTCTCGGATGTTTCTTAATATAAATCTCTTTTAAACGTTTAGTTGTCAGGTGCGTATAGATTTGCACAGTTGAAAGCGAGGAATGACCCAAAAGTTCCTGAACTGCCCTTAAATCTGCTCCATTCTCTAAAAGATGCGTAGCAAAACTATGTCTTAATATATGGGGGTTTGTCCCTGCTGCTCGGGCAAGTTTCATAAGATGTTTTCGGACAATATATTGTATAGACCGCGTTGTGAGACGACCACCCCGATTGTTTAAAAATAGTTGTGGTACATTACTTTTCCTATTATCAAGATATATGAGAACTGCACCCTTTGCCACTCTGCCAAGAGGAACGATTCTTTGTTTATTACCCTTACCTTTTATCTTAACCTCATCTCGATTAAAATCAACATCACTGACATTCAAACCAACGAGTTCACTGGCGCGCAGACCGCAGGAATATAATATCTCCATTATAGCTCGATCCCTCGGATCACTAATTTCTAAAGACTTTTTAATCTGGTCATACGTCAAGAATCCAGGAAGGTGTTTTTTTATCTTCGGAGTTTTAATCAATTGTGCCGGGTTTTCTGAAATTACACCCATTTTTTTCAAACCTTTAAAAAACGACTTTAAACTTGAAAGCTTTCTCGCCACAGTTCTTGCATCCATTCCATATTTCAATAAAAATCCAATAAAGAATGTAATAACTTTCTGGTCTACATCGGATTTCTTTTTTTCTCGGAGAAAATCAAAAAAACTCTCAAGATCTTTTTTATATGCCCTTAATGTATGAAAAGAATAGTTCTTCTCTTTTTGTAGATATAAAATAAAGTCATCTATTTTGCCGACTAAATACTCTCTTTCCATTTAATATCCTGAATATTCTAATAGAATTTTAAGTTTTGTCAATAACCTAGAATATAATACGTGTTTTATTGCAAATCTTATCTCAACAGGATCACTGGTACCGATTGTATCAGTGTAGAAGACGTAATGCGTATGAAATAAACCCCGGCAGGTAGGTGATTGCCTGCATTGTCAGTTCCCTGCCAATACACAGAAACCACAGATTTATTTGGATTACACAGATTAATAATAGGAAAAGAGCGAACCACTCTTCCTGTAGCATCATAAATATTTAGTGCAATTTGGGACTTGCCCTGAACTTGATTCAGGGTTGGAGTTTGGAATTTGATTTTTATCAGCTTTGAAAAGGGATTCGGGAACACAGTAATCTCTGAAAGGTTTGCGGTTTTTAATCGTGCTGTTTCCTCAACAGTGTTTTCATTCTCACCACGCTTGTAAAAAATACGCAGCACTGTATCTATTCTTCCATCTGCCCAGACAAGATGTAGCCTGTTACTATAGTCAGCCGCTATGCAGGGGTATATAGCCCAAAATGTATGGGGTGGGTATACTACTAGCATTGGTGGTACTACTGTGTTTCCTGAAGTATCCATTTTCGTATAAAGAAATCGAGCACCTTGCTGCGCTAGAACTGCCTCCCAGACAATATGCAAAAACTGCTGGGAATCGAGTGCCGCATGACACGCTACGTTACTCTCATAAAGAGGAATACTCAAACACGTAGGTGGGATTAACACATTGCCGTCATTATCGA
>JAGMEL010000453.1 GCA_023128195.1 Caldifarciminota bacterium
AAAAAGATCATAATGAACCAGTGCCCACTCCCCGGTAACTATAATGACATTTGGAAAGCGAATATCTGCCATAAGTTCAGAAGGTAACAACGTCCCGCATTATATGCACAATTCGGCAGTTTTGCGCCTGTAATTTTTATCTGACTTATCAATTATTTTAAAATCATCTAAATATTTATTTTCCTTTACCAAGAAGTGTCTTTCCGCTTCTTCAACCGTATAATAAGTAGTCTTTCCTAAATTTAGAGCTAAACCTCTACTTTTAAGAACATCGTTCATTGCGCCAAGTATTTCACAAGCTTTGTCAACCGAATCAACACCAAAATTTATATCATCCATCCACCTAACAAAGCTGCCATCGGTTTTAGCATCCAATATCTCATCTAATTCGAACAATAAAGCATGTGCTAATAATCTGGGGGCTTCGAGATTAATCGTTGGTAACCCTTTTAATGAAGTTGGTAAATAATCAGGATTCCATGATAATTGCTCGATCAAATTAAAGAGAAAATCTAAAATAACTTCATGAGTATGTATTCTTGATGAGATTATGTGCCTTAATTCCCTTAGGCCAATATTGTCAAAATAATTTGTTAGGTCTGTTACCACAAGATACTTGTATTCATCTGAAAATTTAAGAATTTCTTTTTGAAATCTTTTCCATTGTTTTCTCCAGTGCAAAGGATATTCACCAGGCTCTCTGATTTCATGCGGAAGTTTCATATTATGTTTATCTCTAGAATAATATGCTTTCTCAGTTGGTTTGCTGTCATTAATAGCAACGGAGATACTTTCCACAATTGTTTGAAGAACCAAAGCGTCGGATGGATTAGGTAACATTAAATGGCGGCATATACCCAATTTTTTTTCTACCTTGAAGATTAGAGGTGGATGCGCTTTATATCTACCACTTAAAATACTTTTAACAATGTGCTTAACTCTTTCTTCAATGCTATAGTTAAAGTCGTAATAATCATGAAGATCAAGTATATCAAGCGATCTCATCTGTTTTCTAACAATTTTTCGCCAGATCTTAATAAGCGAATACTCATTAAAAACTTTCTCTAATTGTCTTTTTCTTTGAACAATAAACCGTTCTGTTGTTCTCATATATGATTCTCTAAGCTAACAGTGTTAAGAGAAAAGGGGTCTGCCTTTGACCCCTTTCTAACTTTACCCGATTATGTGATTTTATGCAGTTAGAGTGCCAATGTAATAACAATCGTATTGATCTTCTTCCCCTTCATCATCTAAAAAATCTACTGTATAATTTTCGTTTGAGACGAAAATATGAATCTTGTTTCCTATACATTCAAAAATTATGTCACCAGCAGAATTCTGAGTGATTTTATTGTGGCCGTCATAGCCTGAATAATCTAAATTTTTAGACGGTGCTTCTCCCATAACTATTATGTCAGGATCCATTTCCTCGATCCACTCGTCAGGTACCCTGCCACTTTTTCTTCCGTGATGTGGAGCAAATAAAACATTTATTTTGGGAAAAGATACTTCATCAATAATATTTTCCATAAAATCGTTTTCCAAATCTCCCATCCAAAGAATAGCAGAGTCATTTTCATTGTACTTAACTATTGGTGAAATATTATTAGGGCTATCTCCGTCCTTTGCTTTATCCAGTGCGTCTTTGAAATATTCATTATCAAGACGAGGCCATAAAACATTAATCCCTGAATGGTCACGGTAATTACCGCTGTCATCATCACCATCCTTATTTATCCATTTTCTTGTGCACCCTTCTTTAAGGTAGAAAGATTTTTCCTCAGAATCTCGCAACTCACAATATTTTGTGAAATCCTCTGTCTCGTCAGACTTTGTTGCTTCATTCTTTACACAATAAAAATTTGCAAACTTCATTTTGCTATCGAGGTGTTTCAGCCCACCTATATGATCGTCATCTGGGTGGGTGGAAATAAAACGAACAATACCTTTTTCTTTGGACTCTTGCTTTAATTCATCTGTAATATCTTCTTTGTTTTCATCAGACAAACAACAGTCGATAATAGTAAAGTTATCAGAATCATGTTTGACATGAAACATATCGCCATCGCCGACAGAATAAGATTTTACCAAGCTCATTATTTGTGCTCCCTGTTATTATGATAATCGATTCTTTTCGCAATATACCTTGATTGCTTTTTGTACGAAAAAACAAACAACAATATGACTATAGCAATTAGAAATAAGGAGCTTGTCAAATTTTTAGTT
>JAGMEL010000454.1 GCA_023128195.1 Caldifarciminota bacterium
TTACTTTTCGGAAGAGAACACAATCAATAAAATTATTGATTATAACACCTCTTGCACATTCTTTCTTACACTTTTTCTTATCTGGACGGAAAATATTATGTGGTTTACCGAGGACCGTTGGGATTATATCACCGATTTTATTCATTGATTAGCCTTGCTAAATTTGGTTTAATTTCAACCCTGGCTACTGAATTCTCAAGTCTTTGGATCAATGTACGTACCTTAACTGGCGAAGGTTCTGGCAAATTTGGCGTTTTCTTACTATCAGCACCAATGTTTATCCACTCTGGTTTTACAATATCAACAAGAGTTAATAACTCATCTAAATCAAAATCAAGAATAGGCTCAATCGTTATAGTCCTGACAAACTCTGTTATTTTGGCTAACTGAATAGCACGGGATAAAGGATCAGGCGCTTTCGACATATTAGGATATACTCTGTTCGTTTCTATGGTAGTGCCGAGTGTCGTATATTCAGGAAAACGTCCAATGAAATCCTGGAACCTTCTGGGATTTTTGGACTGGAAAAAATACTTATTTCTGAACTTCATACATTGAATAAGTACTCTGTTTATCATATATTTTGGCACCCATTCACCCCACATGTCTGTCATACTTCCAACGAATATAAAATTACCTGAACCCAAATCTTCAGTTATACAGTGGTGCAACCGAGTTTCACCCAAATATTTAGATAACTTTAAACGCCCAGCAGTACCCCTTTTAACATAACAATATTTACATTTATGTTTGCATTCCCCGGCAATAGGGTCCCACTGATCAGTTATCCAAGAATACATATTACCTCGTGATTTTAGCATCTTCTCTCCTTATTTAAAATTGGATTCTTAAAAGGACCGGGATCCCACCCAAATTCATCTTGTATCCACTTACGCACTTCCTCAACAGGATAGAAAAAATGCTTAGTACCATTCATACTAATGTTCTTGAAAGGAATAGGAAACTCTCTGTAATTTCTCCAGGCATAAATCGTATTCGTTGAGGTTCTTCCAGTCCACTTCATTAACTCTGCCATGGTTAACCATATTTTACCTTCAATTATTATCATCCTTACCCAAATTTATTATTTCCAGCAGGTCGGGACAGAAGCTTAAGCTCCCACTCGGATCCTGGCTACCGCAGAAGAGCGTTTTCACGCCACCCGACCTGCCAGTATTCATTAAAATATCACTTTTCCAAATCCACATCCACTCTCTTTTGTATTACATTCTTTAGGTATAGCAAATACAATACCTTTTCTTGTCTGAATCAAACTATACCCTTTTTTTTCAATCTCTTCCACAAGAGTTTTTAATGCCTGTAATGGATTATCACCAAAACCAGCTATACCCTCTTGAAGATCTTTGCCTATAAGTGCACACCACTGGTTCACATCCGGAAAGATAGCGACTTTTAAAATACTGCTACTCATAACACCTCCTTTTTACCAACCTGCTTTGCAAACACTGATTTAGGATAATGCTTGACTGCTTCTTGTACAAGCCACTCTATTGCTTCCTCAAACGTACTAAATCCCGAACTCTCCACAACAAACCCATTCATCTCATCACCGAGCTTAGCATCATAACCAGCATCCCAGAACGTGCTGATAACAAAATTGATCTCAGACTCATAAAGCATTCGAATATATTCTGCCGCATCAA
>JAGMEL010000455.1 GCA_023128195.1 Caldifarciminota bacterium
CATTTATAAAATCACGTATCCCTCACACATTAATTGGCGGCACATCTTTTTATGAACGCGCTGACATAAAAGCATTAATCGAATACCTGGAACTTCTTGAACAATATTCTCCGTGCAAGACTATTAATTCCAAAATAAAGACAGAATTTATGGCAAAGTCTTTTGCATTATTTAAAATCAGGCAGAAAAGTATTGAGCGTGTTAAAAAAATATTCGAATACCATTTACAAAATACCACAGTCTTATCTCCTTCTACGATAATTGACGATATAACAGGAGCGGTTAACCTGAAAGGAGAAAACATCAATGAGTTGACGTCGTTAGCAAAAGGCTATACAAATATGGGGTTATCCAGATTCTTAAATGAAATAAAACTGATCCAGGAACTCGATTTGGCTGACTGGGGTAAAGATACAGTGAAATTAATGACCATACACGGTGCCAAGGGTCTTGAGTTTCCTGTTGTTTTTGTCGTTGACCTTGCCGAAGATATTTTTCCTTTGACAAAAAAAATGGCTTCACAAAAAGAGCTTGAAGAAGAAAGAAGACTCTGCTATGTTGCTCTTACCCGGGCACAGAAAAAGCTGTATCTACTCTATCCCAAACAGCGCTTTGGCAGATATCAACAACCCTCAAGATTTCTGGTCGATATGTTCAAAACAAAACCGTGATGAAATTCAAATTCTAAATTCGAAGTTCTAAATCCTTTACCCCGTGGAATAAATATTGAGTATTCCACAGGGTGAACAAATTCAAAATTCTAAATCCAAATTTTAAAAACAAATAAAATAAGGCTAGTTTGGGATTTTCAAAATTGGTACTTTGAATTTATATTGTTTTGTGGAGTAGTCTCCCAGTTTATCCAGCCCTTTTGCAAAAAGAGCGGGATTTATTGGGCTTCGGAGTGCAGTGCTTTATTGAAGAATGGTGAGGGTGAAATTTCCTAAACTTTCTTTCCTCTTGCTGCGGATTGCGAGATGAAATCTTTAGGATTGTGCCATTTGGGCAAAATCTTCTTCTCCAATTTGTTTAACACCAATTTCCACTTCCATCCTAAAACCACCAAAAGCCACATTCCTAAATTGGGGTTTCTCTCAATCAATGACAAACAAATGAGACCGACATACCCCCACCTGTCGCAATCCTCAACATTTGAGGACTTTGAGGTAAAATAATAACCAACATCTTATTCACTACTTCTTAATGAATCTCTATACAATTCCAACATTAACTTTCTATATTTTCTATCACTAACTTCACCTTGGAACATTTCTTCTGCAATTTCCTCTAAAGGTATTATTATTTTGGGAATGATTTCCAAGTCTTTGTGACTCCATAAACGCATAACAGTTTTTTGTGGTACCTTCTTCTCTTTATATAACATAGCCAGGTGTGCGTAAAATTGAGCAGTAATTCGTCTTTGATTATGAAAAGTACATTGTTCTTCCTCTATTTGTTCAATCCCTGAAGCAAAATTCACTTTACCATAATCTTTATCATATATTGATTTATAGGATTCCTTCATTTGATCTCTATCAAATCTGTACGTTTCACCAAACTCCCACACTCTTCTTACCGCATGTAACATTTCTGGAGAACGGTATTCTTTTAATACCTCCACCAGTAATTGCTGTCTCATCATCGTTCTGGTAATAAGCCATAAAAACAATGTGAATAGAGCAATGAATCCTGTTATTATAATTAATATTGTTTGTTCCATATCATTAATCGCCTTCCCATTCTTTGCAAACTTTCTCAAAAAATGGTTCTTCTGGCTTTTGTTCCCCTATCCAGTGTCTAAAGAATCTTGGGTCATCACTGCAAGGATGAGGAGTTGCTTGACGGATTTTTATTAATGCTGGACTTCTTACGCAATCCCCGAAAATCAACGCTGTTTGTTGAGCAAGCGCAGGTAATTGGTTAAGAATATCTTGATTGATACTTGGTACAATCTTTTTTATGTATTCTTGATCTTCAGGATTTTGAATTCTATGAATAATAAAAGAATTACATTGAGATAAAACAGTCCGCGAGAGTTCACTAGGACGTTGGGAAGTTACAACTAGACTAAGTCCAAATTTTCTTCCTTCCTTTGCTATTCTTTCAAAAACAATTTTTGACACAGACTCCTTATCCCCTTTTATCTTTTCAGGTATATAATTGTGCGCCTCTTCTAAAACAAGGACCATAGGAAATCTACCTCTTAGTTCTTTGTTGTATTTAGCGACTCTCTGAAGAAACTCAAGAATAAGCCTTCCCAATAATGCTGTAATGTTTTCCAATATTTCAGATGCTAAAAGACTTAAATCAATAATAACAACTTGATGGTTCTGTTTACTTCGATTCTTGTCAAAATATTCCTTAAGGTAGAGTAACTCATTCTTTGAAAGATCATTATCCTCATCATACGAAATTTTCTCCATCCTACCCATTATAAATCTCAGGAAGGTAGCTAATGAATTACTGTGTTCTGGAAACTCTTCGAAGAGGAATTTAAAACGAGGGTCTTTAAAATATCGTCTCATCCGTAAAATCATGAGGTCGCAATATTCTCTAACCCTACTATCTGATTTCGCACCTGCTTTCATAGCATCTTCCAGACATTCTGGCATGAGTTTTTGATAATCGAAGTAATGTGGTGCATCTGCATCTATAGGTAAATCAATATTCGTCTCAAGAGTATCTGCCTTACCTATGATAAATTCCTTTATCTTCTTCGATATTTCAGGTTCTTTTGGAGCTCTACATTCATCCATAATATATTTAAAAGTTTGTTCTGGATCATCATTTTTGAACTTCAGAGAGTTTCCATAGTATTTCTTTGCATCTTCAAGTATAGATTTCAAATTTTCAAAAGTGTTACCTCCAACATTTCTTCTCATCTTATTTCGAGCATATAAAAGCGCATCATTCAAGACAGGAGCCTGAGACCGTTCACTCGCCTTAAAAAGAGTGATAAAGTCTTCTGAGTTCATGAACCAATAAGGTATCTTGAGATTATCAGAACCAATATATAGATAATTTCCAATCTTTTCTCCCTTTTCACCCTCAAATGCTCTTTTATATTCACCATTGGTATCTAAAATCACAAAGTGAGCGTTTTTTACTTCCTTATTTTCATGTTTATAGAATAAAATTGCCTGTATTAGCGAGGCAATCGTGCAGGATTTACCTGAACCTGTATTACCTAAAATCGCCAGATGTTTGGAAAATAAAGCATCGGGATCAATCTTTATTTCGTATCCAGCGAATGATGTACTTTCTCCAATAGAAATATAATAAGATTTGCTTTCATATTCGCTAAAACTACTCGTTTTATCAAAAATTATATCAAGTTCCTTGGGTAAAACAAACCAGACAGAATTATTTAAAGAAGGGAATGAGGTAATCCCCTGATGATATTCGTTATTTTCGATTCTTCCTATCATGGTAGCGTAGAGTAATCGTTTGGACTCGGGTAATGTAATAGATGTTTTTGGCGAAATATCTTTTGTTTCTTCGGTCATTGTAACTTTTGTAACAAGTGCTATGATTTTCTGATGCCCTACAGGGATGATTATATACGAGTTTATCTGAGCAATAGGATGTGTTCCCGTATAAAAACTCTTAGTTAGACTTTTTATATCTTTGTCTATTTCCGCTATAACTCTAAAACTGTCAACGAACATTATCCTCCCAATCTCTCGTTCATCCTTCATCATCGACTCCATTTATAGCACTGTGCTCTTCTATATTCTTTTCAGGAAAAAATCTGTTTAATTTCTTTATTATTTTCTCTTCTAATTCCATCTGAGATACACTTGGTAAAATTGTCTCAACAAAGTTTCTAAAATCACCGAGCAACTCACCACCAATAAAAGTTATCCTCTCATCATCATCACCAATTTTATTCTTGATTTCATCAATACTCTGCTTGGTATATCCTATAATAACTAAGTTAAAAGAAGGTATGGACAAAGCTTCGTATATTATTCTATTTATGTGTTCGTCTCCAAAACTGTAGCCCAAAGTTATTAATACACTTTGAGGCTGTTGGATAATATCTGCAAACCTGCGAAAAATCTCAGAATATGGAAACCCTATCGTTTCCCCCTCTTTCATCGGGGTTGGATAAATCAATAAATCGGAGAACTCCGCTGGACTCAAGACCTCAGGATTTTTTTTAATAATCCCCATAATATTAAAAGGAGTACGTTGAGTCTTTATCCAATCTATTGAGCCATGAAGTTTGTAAAAGTGAATCACCCTTTCAAGTCTGTTGACTTTACCTTCTGTAGCTGCCGCAGGATAATAAAAGTCAAAATTAAAAGATTCGGGTTTGAAAATTCTTTCAGCAGTTCCTATAAATCCATCAACATACATTATCCCCATTTTATCCATCGATCTTTCAAACATCAAATCATAGTTTAAGGTAAAAATATTAGGCCTTCTCAAAGGAGAAGAACGTACCAGGATTTTCCTTATGAATTCTTGGTGTATCTTGAACGGGTTATCTTTTGGATAATCTTTGTCAATTCGATCCACGTAAGGAGGATTACAAAATTCTTCGACAAATTTCTTTTTTATTTCCGTAATAAGCTTGTCTATTTTCTCGATATGAGCGATATTGAAGTTAAATACTTTGCCATTATATAAAAATCCTGACTTAATAAGAGATAGAAACCCAAGAAATGATTCAAAATCCTTATTGTCATTTTTGTCTAAAAAGATTTCACTCAACTTCTCATAGAGTTTTTTCAGATCCCCACTCAACTCAATTTTAACTTGGGATATATCTCTGATTGATTCAGAGCCGAAAGGGATAGATGTACCTGCACCTACAAGAAAAGAGAAGTTGTTTATTTTTAGAAGTTCTTGAAAAAATGCATTGGCATGGGCATAGACTTTATCAATTGCCTGATTAACTTTATGAGTCTGTGTCGTAAAAACACTTTCAATATCAGAAGCTTGCGTTATGCCAAGTTCTGATAGCAGATTTTTCATTTCCTTAATCTTATCCTTTCCGTTACAGAGAAAAACTAATTTATCCTCGATTAAGAAATTTATAAATTCTTTCTGGAATCTTTCTTCTTGCTCCTCATGTTTTTCTTTCATCGATGCAACCTCCTTTACTTATAACATCCTCCTATTATTTTTTTCTCCACCTCCTCCTTTGTTTTTATTATAATCTCCTTCGCTTCTTTTGTCAAGGCTTTTGCCCTCTCTCTTCGGAATTTTACTTCCTTAGCAATTTTATGCTGGGTAGATAGAGAAGGAAAAGGAATTAAAAGACTTTTTATACTGGGGATTGTTATGTTATGTTGGATCGCCCCGATTTTCATTCTTTCTATCTGCAGTTGTACAATTTTTGAATTCATTATTAAAGAAAGGTAAAATGGCTCGACTTCATTTCCCCCAATCCTGAATTTTATCATAAATGAACCATAAGCGAAACCTGCTGCTTTTTTAGGCACAATGGCTGTTACTCCTATAGTACCACTTCTTGAAATTAAAAAATCTCCTTCTTTGACATAAGCATTACCTATCTCTTTCTTTTTATCAACGGGCAATTTGACAACTTCAGATGAATTTATCTCATTCGGTTTTAGATTTAGTATACGCAGAAGAGGAATTCCCTCTTCTGCGTATATATTTTTAACCGATGCTCCATAATGAATAGAAGCAATAAATTTGCCTAAACTATTCAATGGATATTTCCCATTTTTTAACGCCTCTCCGAAAACATAATATTTTGGCTGGTAGTAAACGGGATCAAACCTGCCACCTTTTATATCTGCAAAAGTGATTGTGTAAAACTGTTCATCTTTTAGTTCAGGAAGTTTAATCCCAAGTTCGGATAGAACATAATTATCTACGGAATTCAATAATTCCTCTGCTTCCTTTTTCTTCTCTTTCTTTATTATATAAACTTTTTGTAGTTCTCTTCCTAAACATCTGATTTTGTCATCGGTTAAATGAGGAAAGGGTAACTTGACAAAATCGTCTCTGCTAAGTCTAAATCTACTAGGAGTAGCTCCCCTCCCTTTAGAAAACATGAGTCTTACAAAGTAATCAGTTTTCAATATTGCCAAAAGTCCATAAGGATCTATGCAGGATTTCGGTTTTAGCCTAATAAATTCATTCGAAGCTATTGTCGTATTAATAGTCTGAGGACAGACAAGAAACTTTTTATTCAAAATTCCGGGACCAAGGCGTGTAATTAGAAGATCACCTGCTTGAACTTTTTGATATGTCCCTTTTAGATTATGCCCTAAACATGTACGCAAGTTAGTTACTTTAAAGCAATCATTTTCTAAATCATCGATCCTGATAAGATCGAATGACTTAGATACATGCTTTTTGAGATTAAAGGATTCGTATTCTAATTTAACATATTCCTCAATATTACCCCAATGCTTGATTTCAGACCTTGTATCAGCGTAGCGAGCAGGATTCAAGGCATTCTCTAATTCGCCCCGCCCTACCTTAAAGCAAAGCGGGGTCTTAACGAAAAAATCTATTTTTTTCTTTTTTCTAAATTCTTGATATGCCTTAGCAATATCTGAAAACTCATTCTTGTCTGGTCTTCCAGTTGAGTCATAGCCAATGTGTTCAGCAATCGCCATGAATATAGGATAATTCTTTTGTAATTTCTCGCCCTCTTTTTTCTTTCTTAAAAAGAGAAGAGAAGCCTTCACGCCTGAACCTGCACCACCACCCCCTTTGGCATGAGGTCTTCGAAAGGCAGTTTGAGGAAGAGAAACAACTGCTAAAATCTGAGCGTTATCAGTAATAAAATCACGCACATACTGAAGGCTTGAATTCGTAAGTATACCATCAGGTAATACGATTCCCATTCTGCCACCTGGTTTTAAATAATCAAGACATTTTTCAATAAACAAAATCTCTGTATTCTGACAGTTTCTGGATTTTATTTTTGATCCAAGTTCGTAGTTCGCAAGGTAGCTATGTTCTTTTATCTTTACTACTGCACCAAAAGGTGGATTTGTTAATAAAAGAGTATATTTACCCAATTTTATGTCTCTTCTGGGATGAAACGTTGATGGATCATCAAGGGCATCATTATTTTCAATATTAGAATGTCCATCTTCATGTAGAATCATATTCATCATTGCAACCCTTGCTAATTGGGAGTTTATTTCAATACCATAGAGTTGATAAAGTCCAAAATCCTTCCATCTATCGAGTGCATCACGTGAAGCAAGGGTTTCCTCAAGGTATGTTTTAACTCTATCAAGTGTATAAAGAAGAAATCCACCAGAGCCGCAGGCAGGGTCAATTATCCTATCATCCTCATCTGGTTCAAGCATGTCTACCATAAATTTGACTATTGGTCTAGGCGTAAAATACTGTCCCATCGCCTGTCTGAAGACCCCCCCTAAGAAATGCTCAAATGCCTCACCTTTTATATCCAGCTCTGTCCTTGCAAGAGAAATTCCTTGTAATAATTCAACAACACTGTATATTATAGGATCTTCTGCTTTTATTTTCTCTGTGAAAACTCCAGGCTCCATCTTTTGCGCCCTTGAATAGATGCCCCTTATTCTTTGCGTAATCTCTTTCAGAGTTTCATGAGTTCCAATTTGAAACTTGTAATCCTTTCCTTTCTTAGTAATAAATCGTTCATCCCAAATCTTACAGAACATAAGTTTACTCATCTCATCAAAAGCTTCTGCAGGATTCCTTTTTCCTCCTTGCCATAGTGTATCATGGCACTGCTGAAATTTAGCTAATAATTCCTCTCTTGTTGCTACTTTAAGGTCATTCTCATAATCTCCTTTTTTGAAACGAAACTTGATGACCTTACCATATCTTTCTGGAATATCTGCTATGATGTTTTTTTCGCGCTCAGATGGTTTAAAGCCCGCTATATCAAAAGCAATCCTTACTGTTCCTGCTACTACTACAGCATATTTTGCCCGAAGCGAATTGGCATATCCAAATACCTGTTCTATAGCCTGCCGAATTTCCGCCTGAGAAATACCATCCTTTTTACATTCCACTACGATATATGGTTTTTTCTTCTCGTCGTCCTCAAAAATTACAAGATCCGCGAATATATCTGGTTTTCTCCCAGATACCTTGCAGTTTGGCTGGATTCTGTTATCAGGATATTTATATTTCTTTATGAGTTCTAAGTAGTACTCAGCCCTTACCCTCTCTTCGGGATCAGTAACTTTCCTCTTTATTTTGGAGGCAAGGTAAATTACCTGATTCCCATCGATCTTGAGATATCCTCCCTCTTCAAGCTCATCAGTGGTTAAAAATTGTTTTATATCAGACATTTAACCCCCCTGTTCATTATTTTAGGTATATAATATTCATAATAACACCTTAAATTTGCATATGCGACAAAATCAACAAAGTCAACAAAAATAACCATAATATGTTGACTTCGTTATATTCTCCTAATGTATTCGGCAAGCAATCTATTTGGTAAGATATAAGACCCCCTTCCTGTTTTAGTAATAATACCTTTTTCCACAAGTCTGGACAAAAGAACGTTAAAAGCCCCTTTGTCTATATCTGTACCTTTATTTACAGCTATAGACATTAATTTATCTACAGATTTTGTATTGTAATTATTAGCCATTACCTTTAAAATCTGCTTTTCTTTCTCACTTGCTCTATTGTAAAGAGGAGTAAAAATAATCTCTCCCAAATCTTCTAATGTCTTATCCAACGAAGAGCCAAAGGAGTCAATCCTAACTACTCCCTCAACCTGGCTCTCATAGAGATAATCACAAAGAACCTGTAGTTGAAAGGGATGCCCTTCAGTATATTTAAATATTGTCTTTTTTACATCCCTTTCAAAGACGACACCCGTTGAATCAAGGGTTTTATCTACAATCTCAATGACTTCCTCTTTACTAAGATTTTTGAGTCGAACAATAGGGATGAAGTACCTTCCTATTGGGTGATGTTTCTGCATAAATTTAGACCAACCTTTATAGGTACTGGATAGAACAAAAAGATAGCCAGTACGTTTGACGATCTCCTCATCACTCAAAACATTCTTGAGTAATGTAAGAAATTCAGGGACAATCTTATAGTTATGAACATCGTCCAAAAGGACTACTGCAGTTTCCATCTCTTTTTTCAGTTCATTCCATAATCTCAAAAGAGCATCCAGTAATAAAACCTGTGGATCACCTTTATATTTCGGTTTGCTTGTAAGTTGAATACCACCACCTATCACAGGTAATGTAATTCCTAAGCCACCCAGGTATTGCACAAAATTTTTTATTTTCTCAAACTTAATTGGAAGTCCCCTGGGAATATGAGTAATCAATTGAACAGCAGGTACTATCAATTCTCTTTCAGTGTATTCTCTAATGGAAACAAAAGAAGTCAATATGCCTTGAGTCTGAGCAATCTTTTTGTATTCCTTTAGTAGGGTGGTTTTTCCAATACCCCAGTCACCTAAGACAATATAATGGTTATAATAATTATTCCCTGCTCTCTCAAGTTGAGCACAGAAAGTTGCGAGTCCCTTCTCTCTTCCCAAGAATACTCTGGGTTCCATTCCAGATTTTGGTGTAAAAGGATTAGATGCTATCTTCATTTCTGCTTTGTTTCTTCAAATTCCTTATCATACTCCTCAATTAACCCCTCATCCGCGAAGCTGTAGTAGCGGTTGTCTCCTATAATGATATGCTCCCATACTCTTATACCAGCATATCTACAAGCAAAGAGTAATTCTTTGGTTATTTTCTTATCGTGCTTACTGGAATTTGGATTTCCAGAAGGATGATTATGGACAAATATGAGAGCAGTAGCGTTATTTTTAATAGCCAGCTCTATAACTTTTCGTGGAGAAATATTGCTTGAAGTTACAGTGCCAAAAAAGGCGTCGATTATATCCAGAACCTCATTCTGCCCATTTAAAAAAAGAATCTTGAAAACCTCATCTTTTTTATCCCTCATCGTATGATATAGGTAGTCATAAATCTCTTTTGAGTTCCTTATAATTTTTCTTGCTTTTAATTTTTCTTTAAGAAAATATTCAGCCAATCCGCGTACCGCCTTTATTTGGGCAACCTTTGCTCTTCCTAACCCTTTTATATTTAATAATTCTCCATCAGAAGCCTCAAATATTCCCCTCACGCCGTTGAATCTCTTCAGAAGTTCATTGGCTAATTGAATAGCACTCTTACCTTTTGCGCCTGTTCTTAAAAAAATAGCCAAGAGTTCTGAAACTGTAAGTCTTGAATGTCCAAGTATTAAAAGTTTTTCTCTTGGTCGATCCTCTTTTGCTAATCTCTTTAGCTGGTGTCTTGAAACTGGAATGTTTTGCCATTCTTTCTTATATTTTTCCTTTTTAGAATTTACCCACTGATAATCGCCTTCTGCTTTTTTAATTAATACTCCTTCTAAGACAAGTGTATTTATGACTTTACCAATAAGCTGTTTACTCTCTCTGCATTTATAAATATCTGCTTTTGAGAAACGATTATTTGGTAGCATAGTATTTAAAATGAGTTCATATCTCTGGAGTCTTTCGATATCCTTTATCTTAGATGGATAGAGGTTAATTTTCAATTTCCGACTCTGCCCCCCTTGCCGTGACGATTTTCTTTTTACCACAGGTTTATTATAGAATAAAATAATATTTTGTCAATAGAAAAATAGGTGCGATTATCGAGCCCAGAAGGGTTCTCCCAATTTATAAGTTAAAAGTAAAAAGTTAAAAGTTAAATGAGACTTAGATTTATGGAAATCATCCGTAGATGAGCGCTTATAGGTCTGTAGTCGAATTTGACCCCGCA
>JAGMEL010000456.1 GCA_023128195.1 Caldifarciminota bacterium
AGAAGGCCTTCGTCAACGTAATCACTGCTATCCCACACCTGAAGGTACGGGCAGCCACCGCCTCCTGTATTCTGGTATAGCTGGAAGTTCAGCGTGGTGTACGCACCCCCACCATCTGACACACTCACGGGCGTGGTCAGATCGTAGAATCCAGTATGACTCACTGTAACCATATACACTCCCGGTTCCAGATTGATGACGTACCAGCCCCAAGCATTGGTCTCGACCTCTTGGACCACTTGTCCCGATTGTTTTGCCGTAACCGTGGCAGATGAGAGAGGATCACCTGTCGCGTGGTTCTCGACAAGGCCATAGACCCCGCAAGATTGAGGCCACATGCCGGTGATTAATAGGGGAGGAAAAGGAATAAATGTAAAGTTAAACCTCATTACTATGCCCGTGTTGTCTTTGTTCGTATAATTCATTTCCGCACCAGTCATCCCCATCAGCACACCAACTACAAGGGTAATCACCCCGGGTATTCCGCCATATGGTCCAAATTTAGCCAATATTATTCCCGTAACGGTGGTTGCACCTCCGCCAATTATCAGTTGGTGGGCAATCTCATCGCAGGTGGCGTCAGAAAAATAAACGCGGAATCCCCACCAATGGACGCCATCAAAGTAATCTATTCCCCCGCTTGTGCTAGTAGCGCCTACGTAGCTTGGTACCAGAGCCGCGACAACCGCAACGCACACAACCAAAATCAATAATTTCTTTGTCATCTTTTCCTCCTTGTCTTTGTTTTTTGTTGTTAACTAGCATCGATATCCCAAGAGTACCACCCCCTTTTCCTGTTTCAGATCACCTATTTATAGTCTATGCAAAAAGCCTTACATTCAATCCAGTCGTTCAAAACCTATTAAAGGTGAATCTGTTAATCGTGATATCATTCATACATCACATATCAATAGGAGACTACCAGTTTTTCGGAAAAAAGTCAATACCCTTCGCTCGCTCACAATTCTGCGACCGGACAAAAAGCGCAGAGCACTACTTTTTTGGTAATCGGAGTAGGGCTTTGAACATGAGTGCTTTTCCGGCCAGGCCAACCGCCGCCCAGCGACCCCGCGACAAACGTAGGAAAGTACCTGCAGGTAACCTTCAGCATCCTTCTGTGTCTCATGGCGCCACTCGCTGATGCTTCCGCCAAGGATGACCTCTTCGTGTAGTACTGCAATTCTGTTGGACACAAAGTACTGGGTGAATACTCTAGGCGATCCTGCTGCTTCTATTGTAGCAATTGAATAACCCAATAATGATTTTATTTTCCCCATCCTCCGCAGCTTGCCTTATCTTAATCGTGCTTAATAAGGATATGCTAAATCCAACTATAAGTTAAATTGTTGACAAAAGAGGTTCGAAACAGGTTTGAAAGGTATTGACTTTGTCTCGAGAAAGTTGTACTCTAACATGAGTAGACTTCATAAGACCGGCTGCGGCAAGTGTTCTCAATTTTGGACCATATAGCGGAATAGTCAAGGTGACCACCGGTGTAATTGGTGTGATAATGGGGATGGCTGGCGAGGAAATGACTTACCAGAATAGATACAACATGGGCATAAAAATGAGGTTTAACGTTACATTTATTCCTTTTCCTCCCCTAGTACTACCGGTGTATGGCCCAATAACGAAATAGTTTATGAGGGGTTTATTATGTGTTACAATAGACCTGTCAATTTATGTAATTTCTGTCGGTTAAGGCTATGGGGGTTATCTTAGAATGTCTCACAGGATTTTTTTCGTCATTTGGGCGACGGTAGCGATTATATTCGTTATTTCTCTTTTTTTCCCCTATCAGCGGTTCAATATTGCTATTGAATATTCCATAATTGTTGTAAGAATTACAGGAATTGTAGTGATCGGTATGAGTGTGGCTTATCTCTTCTTATTACGACGCTAGTCGGGATTGTGCTCACACAATAACATAGAATTTTTACCGTTCAGCGTGTGTGTTTGAGGTAACAAAATAAGTTAATGTGACATTGAACGAAATATTCTGGGGGCATAATACCTGGTTTGTAGTAGGCCTGATTGGTATGGTGTCCCTGGAATTCAGGAGTAACAAAACGCTATAAAGTGACATATATTTCATATTTTAAAAATATATTAGCAACCAAGATAGTAAAGAAAAGAAAGGTAAAGTAGATGCATGTTGTCATCGATTAATTTCTGGTTTATAATTGAAATTTTCACCGGGAAATGACAATAGACGTGAGCTATTTGTCATACACGGGTGGCACAGTTGATAATCAGCATAATCTGCGGGGCGCTCACAGCTCTTACGTGCATGCGATTACTTGGGTGACAAGGACCTGATAGCGAGACCAACCCGAATCGAGGACATTTCTTGAAATGGGGAATTTTGC
>JAGMEL010000457.1 GCA_023128195.1 Caldifarciminota bacterium
AATATTGACCTTCTTTTTGTCGATGATACAAATTTCCAAAAGTATATCCTCGGTGAAGAATTTAAAGCATTTGACTATTTATCTGCCAGTTTTGATACATCCACATTTATTGCTCAGAATTCTGATGTTTATCATCTTATTGTTTCAAATGAGGATGTCCTATACTACACTCCATTCTGCAATCTAAAAGTCAATCTTTATGAAAATGAGGTTGGGATTGAAGAACAGGTTAAAAAGAAAGTTCTTACTCAAACTTTACCGACGATCTTCAAGGAGAAATTACTTTTTAATCTTAATCAGCCGTCTCAAGTACGAATTTACGAAACATCAGGAAGACTTGTGTATAATTCTAAAATGAAAATTGATAAGATTGATAAATCCCTTTCGACGGGCGTTTACTTTGTGAGATTTACTTTTAATAATAGAGATCAAATTGGTAAATTTGTTATTATAAAATAGGAGGCGAAATGAAGAAAAGTTTCATTATTCTCATTTTGATTATTTTTGCAGGCCCGAGCTTTGCAGTTTACAGTCAAAAACATCATGATAAGGGATTACTTTATCTGAGGATGACAAACTACGGTATGTTCGGCTATCTGGATCAAGGAATCTGGCCAAAGGGTACTAGCGAGAGTTATATATATGGTGCCGGAATCTGGGTTGGCGGTTTAAATAAATGCTACACCGATACTACATCACTTGCTATTGGTTGTGATCCTACTGCTACTGAAATTTTTGTCAACTCAACTCTTGGATTCGATTCCACGGGCGTCATTTTAATTGAAGATGAATTGATGCTCCATCATGGTAAGACTGATACTTCTTTTACTGATGTAATCAGGGGATTTGTAAAGACAACGGCAGCGGCACATACAGTTGGCACACAAGTTATGAAGATGGATATTAAGGTTTCTGTGGGGTACGATGCATCATCAGCCCAGAGCGAATTTGTGCCCGGTGATTTACCAAATGAGCCGGGTTATCCAAATCCTGATGAGCGGGTTCTAATGAGCGATGACCCTGCAGATACAAACCTCTGGCCTTTGCGAGATTCCTTGGGTAATCCGATTGTCCGCTCAAAACAGGACAGTTATGCGATTCTCAATGACCAGGATTCAGCTGTGTGCTCCCAGCCACTTTTAATCAAGGTTATTCAGGTTGGATATGCCTGGGACTATCACTATTACGAGGATTTTATTTTCCTTAATTATTTGATTATTAACGACAGTCCTGATACAATTTTCCAAACCCAGCTTGCAGTAAATTGCGACGCTGACATTGGTGACGCTACTGATGACCTCATTGGCTTTGACGAATCAAGAGACCTTGGCTATGCATATGATTCAGATTTTTTTGAACCGGGATGGATACACACACCGGGTTTTATAGGCTTTGACTTTCTTGAAAGCCCGCCCGATACCCTGGGTCAGCAAATAGGCTTAACTGCTTTTAAGATAACCCACAATCCAGGGACTGGTGGCCAGGGTGAACCAGATCCGGGAAGTGATTATGAGGCATATCAGCTTATTGCTGGATATAATTATACTACGGGTCTATACCATCCTTTTGATACGATTACTGAGCCAACTGATGTTCGGTTTCTTCAATGCACCGGACCATTCGATTTTGCCCCTGATGAAACTGTAAAAGTAGTCATTGCAGTGATTGCCGGTGCAGATACAAATGATTTTCTGGCAAATGATGACCTTGCCCAAAATCTTTATAATTCTAATTATCTTACCCATGATGTAACAGTGGAAGACCCAAATGGTGGTGAAATAATAACCGGAACCTTCACAATAACCTGGGATGATTCAACAGCAACCGGCGCTCCTCTCTTAGTTGATATCTCCTGCAGTCGTGATGGTGGAGGAACATACGAGGATATTGTCACATCCATTCCAGATATTCATTCATACGACTGGAATACACTTGGATTTCCTGATGGCACAAGATATATTGTAAGGGTCACGGTTCATGATACACTTGCTGTGGGCGAGGATATTTCAGATTCATTATTCACGATAAATAATCCAGGTAATGGTGTACCTGATGTAATACTACTTGCGCCTTTATCCGGGACAGTACAGGATACAGTGACAATAGAATGGTGGGCAAATGATGCAGATGGAGATATCTTACTTATCGATCTTTATGCGAAAAGAGAGGGGTATGTCGATTGGGAGACAATTGCAGAGGATATTGATAATACTGGAGAATATGATTGGAATACCTTCTATTTTCATAATGGTGATTACAGACTCAAGGTCGTTGCTCGAGATAATGATACTTGTGGTATTGATTCGAGTTTAACTTCTATTACTATTCTGAATGACCATTCACCTGCCGCAACTGTTGAACATATTCAAGGGGGATGTAACTCACTCACTTTGAATTGCTTTCTTTACAATTCTGCGCAACTTACTGGACACACATATGAAGTAAGATTTTATCCAATTGAAAAGGGATTATCGCCTTATGATGTCTATTATTGTTATGATCTATGGGATATCACCACTAGTTCCTGTTTAATTGAACACTGCTCACTCGGTGTTATCCAGAACGGAGAACTTTGTCATGAGTATTCACCAATAATTGACGGCTTTGCCTTAGAATTCAATATTCAGATAGACATGAATTCTTTCAGGTTTATTGATTTTGATATTCTCAATAACCAGAGCGGCTATGACGGTAATTTTGAAATTTGGGGTGAAGATAGCTTTGGAACAGCACCGCCAATTGGTGGCAATCAATGGTCATTCCGCGGCTCAGATTTTATTGTTCGATGGAAAAAATATCCACCCGATACTACAAAACTCACACTCGAAATTTCTGATACTACAAACCTAACTTCCATTTCTTATGAACCACTACGCGGTGATTCATGGAAGTTTGAACCCGGGGCTCCGAGTGATACATTCAACGTTGCTGTGCACAAGCGCTTCTATCTATGCGGTGGTGTTTTCTGGTTTAACAGAGATGGATCAATGACAATTCCGCCAGGCGATGGAGATGTCTGGCAGATTCTCTCATCAGGTCATCGTGTTCCTTGTAATGCGAATATCTATAGTTTTACAACGACTGGTATAAATGAGTTATCAGATCACCAGTTGCGACCACTCTTTTCTGTTTTACCCAGTATTTTTAGAAGGAAGACATTAATCAATCTCGCTATAATTAATGAGTCGAGGGTGAACATATCTGCCTACAATGTTGTGGGGCAGCGTGTTGATGTGATTCTCAATCAGATTTGTAAGCCTGGATTGTACAATATTAATTGGACTGCAGACAATTTTCCTTCAGGTATATACTTTGTACGAATAGAGAGCAATGACATTAAGGAGGTAAAAAAGGTTGTCCATTTGAGATAAATATAAGAAGTCGGGTTTTTGTTAAATGTCGAGGGCGTGTTGCTCAAATCCCTTTTTGTCATTGCGAGCCCCGACCATTAAGAATTGTA
>JAGMEL010000458.1 GCA_023128195.1 Caldifarciminota bacterium
GGGATATTCACATACATTACTTCTTTGAAACCGAACTGTTCATAAAACACTTTGATTTGCTGGTAGTCTATAGTTGGGATTCCGAGGTGAGCCCACCCGCCAAGGTTTTCTTTCCGGCGATTTGGGTCTAACCCCAGGTGCTGATTGAACTCCACTTTTTCGCCGTTCGGCAACTTGAGGAATACGTACTTACACCCATCCGGAGGCCAGGAAGGGTTTGGGACGGGTCCGTCCGGTGTGTCTTTATCAAGCACAGCCCCCGCTGCTAGGGCATCGTTCATAGCTTTCTTGACATCCAGGACATCAATCGCAAAATGATCAATGTGCCCATTTCCTCTCGTCTTAATTTCTTCAAGCGCCTCTCCGGCTAACTGGTAAAGTTCCACCTGAAGGTTCACCAATTCAAGGAATGCGAGTTTAACCTCACCTCCCTCAACAGGAACAGCATAATGATGGACCAGTTTAAAACCTAAGATATCTCTATACCACTTTTGGGTCTTATCTATATCCACCACGGGAATTCCCACATGCTTAACGCCCTGAAAATTTCCTTCAAGCAACATGGCTGGTAACCTCCTTAACCTCTTTTTTGTTCACGAACAAAAGATCTACATTTTTTATATAAAAAATCATAGTTTAACTCCTTCGCTGACGAAGCATATCTATGACCACGGCAACTGTCAGCAAAGCACCCTGAACGATTTCCATGATGAAGGGATTTATACTTAAATGCACGCCAGCGTTTACAATCATCACCATCAAGATCGTCCCCATCATCGTCCCAATCACAGAACCCTGGGCACCACTCAAGCTGGCTCCACCGATAACCGCTGAAGCAATTGCCGTCAGCTCATAGCCGGATCCTCCCGTTGGAATGGCGGAAGACAACCGCGAGGTCATTAAGATACCAGCTATTGTACAAAGGAACGCGGCAAGGATATAAATCCCATAGATATTAAGCCTCATGCGAATACCGCTCAGCCGTGCCACTTCCTGGCTGCTGCCGATCACATAGATGTTGCGCCCGAAAGTAGTGCGTGTCAGTACAATATGAATAATCAATATGGCTGCAAGCCAGACCAAAACCAATGAAGGGATAGAATTAAAAAGACTTAACTTGGCAAACGTCGTAAATGATTTAGGTAAATTGGCGATCGTTTTCGCCTGACTGATCCATTTCACTATCCCGCGCAGAATTATCATACTTCCCAGTGTAGCAATAAAGGGAGGTAGTTTTATCTCGTGTATAATAAATCCGTGGTAGATACCAATAACAATACCAACCACAGTCGTGATGAGAATGGCCGGTAAGATCGGCTTTGCCATATAGTTACCGCTGATCATCACAGAGACCAACATCGCTACAAGACCGGCCAGGGACCCGACACTCAAGTCAATCCCGCCAGAAATGATCACAAGAGTTGCTGCAATGGAAATGATGCCAATCACGGAAGCCTGCTTAAATAAATTCCCAATGTTATATGTTGTCATAAAATTGGGAGTGGCAACCGTCATAACAATAAAGATGAACACTATAATTACCAGAAGGGTCAATTCCGTTGTTAATTTGAATCGACTGAAGATAGAGATTCTACCGTTATTCTCTGCTTCTTTTTCGGTACCAGAAATTTGTTTCGTTATTTTATTTAAACTCATTGTTTACTCCTCACCTAAATCATTTTAAGAATCATCAATGAGCTGCTGAATTCAAGGTTACCTTGCAAGCCATACTTAACAGCAGTTCTTCATCTGCATCTTCCCGTCTGACCTCACCCATAAAATCACCCTCCGCCATTACCAAAATCCGGTCTGCCAGGCCCATAACCTCCGGCAAATAAGAGGAAACAATAATCACAGCTTTCCCCTGTTGGATCAACCCTTCAATAAAACGGTATATTTCAACTTTGGCACCTACGTCGACACCGGTGGTTGGCTCGTCCATGATTAAAACATCTACGTTTTTTGCAAACCATTTTGCGATAACCACCTTCTGCTGGTTCCCGCCGCTGAGGTTGTTTACCAACTGTTCAATCGAGGGTGTGTATATATTCAGAGCATCAACGAGTTTCTCAGTCCTGCTTAATTCATCTTTCCGGCGGATAAAACCAAGGTTTGTGATTTCACCATAGGAGCTTATATTAATATTATGCCGGACTGTCAAAGACATTGCCAGCCCCTGGAACCTCCGATCTTCCGGCACTAGCCCAATCCCCTGCGCCATCGCTTGATAAGGATGAGCAAACTTCATCGGCTTGCCTTTTATAATCACTTCGCCAGAATCCGGCTTCTCCACTCCAAAGATGATACGCATAATTTCGGTTCTTCCCGATCCAATCAGGCCATAAAAACCAAGCACCTCACCGCGCCTAAGATAAAAACTCAGATTGCGAAAATCGGGGTCTCTGGTTAAGTTTTTCACCTCCAAGAGAACCTCACCGGGTTCTGCTCGCCGGATATTGTACATCTCATCAATCGGTCTCCCAACCATCATCGAAACTATCCTGTTTTCGTCGACACCGGGGAGCGGATTTGTCCCAACCATTTGACCATCCCTCAAAACGGACACCGTATCACAAATTTTAAAAATTTCCTCCAAGCGGTGTGAAATATAAATAACACCAAGTCCCTTATCTCTTAATAACCGGATCAGGTTAAAAAGCGTATCAGTTTCCTCAATGGTCAGGTATGAGGTCGGCTCATCAAAGATCACAAGGTTTGCCTTTTCACGCACGACCTTCGCGATCATTATCATAGTACGATCTCCAAACGAGAGATTGAAAATTTTCCTGCGAGGGTCAATTTCCAATCCGAGATCACGGATTGTCTTTTGACTCTCCTTGTATACTTTATCCCAATCTACAAAGCCCAACCTATTCAAGGGGAGTTTACCAAGGAAAAAATTTTCCCCAACAGAAAGCTCTGGCGCAATCATCACTTCCTGGTAGACTGCGCTCAACCCTTTCTTCTGGGCTTCAAGTGGGCTCTTAAAGTTCACCTCCTTACCATTGATATATATTTTCCCCGAGTCTTTCTGGTGAACACCCATCAATATTTTAATCAATGTAGATTTTCCAGACCCGTTTTCCCCCACAAGCCCATGGACTTCGCCTTTATGGACAACTATATCGACATTATCAAGAGCCTGCACTCCTGGAAATCTCTTGGAAACCTGAACTACTCGAACGAATTCTTTTCTGGGCCCGTTCACAATGCCATCCACTCTTTACTATATAATCATAAAGTGGTCTGCAAATCTGATTTGCAGACCACTTTATTCTTTTTTATGAATTTAGAATATTTCACAATTACTCTTCTTCGTATTTCAGAATAGTAGGATCAAGCAGTGCCTGCATTTCTGGTGTATCCATATTAGCTGGGGTCACAACCGAAGCGGGCATATTGACCGAATCCGGTCCATCTATACCTTCAAGCACAAATTCTGCAATTCCCATCGTTGCGTTGTATGCCTGGTCATAAGGAGTCTGGACAACAAGGCCATCCAGATACCCATTCCGCAAACCCTCAACCTCTAAGGGGTCAGCGTCAACTGCAATACCAACTAGTGAATCAGCCCGGCCGCTCTCTTCAATGACTTTCACGATAGCGTCACCGGTAACATTGTTCCCTCCGAAGAATCCCACCAGTTCATCACCATAGGTGGCAAGCTGGCTTTCCATCAATCCGATACCTTTGGTGATATCGTTCTCATTATATTGGGTCTCAAGGATTGTCATATCCGGTGCTAGTTCCTGGAGAGTGCTGACGAACATGTTAATTTTTTCTTCCAGGATCGGGATCACAATAGACATATGCACACCGGTTACACCGTTCAGAGGAAGACCTTTTTCCTGAAGTGCTGCCACATAGGCTTCCGCAGCCATTTTACCCTGTTCCGGTTGGTCACAATAGAAAAGCTGTCCATACTGTTCGCCAGTTAGTGGGGGCTCTACACCAATACTAATCAGATTGACACGTATACCTTTTTCAGTAGCTTCCTTCACCAGTGGAGCAACTGCATCAGGGTTGAGTTGCCCCATCGCAATACCATCGGGTTTCTTAGCAATCACAGCTTCAAGGGTTGAAATATATATATCAAACTGTTGCTCCTGCACTGGGCCAACCATCTCGTATTCGACTTCGACACCGTATTTCTTTATAATATCTACAATTGCATTCTCAACACCAACAGCAACCTGTACACCCCAATAACCTGAATCGGTCGAAGGCGTCAGATATACGATCTTAAGGGTTTCTACCGCTGGAGCAGCAACTTCCTCTTCAGGCGTTATTTCTTCCTCAGGAGTAGGTTCTTCAACTACAGGAGGTGCTGGAGGACATCCAGTAAGTGTAAGTGATAATGATGCAACAATTGTAAGAGTTACAACTGTTAGAATTAATTTTTTAATAAAATTCATTTAAAACCTCCTTATAAATTTTTACAACAATTTTTAATAAAATCTTTTTTGATATTTGTTTAGGTTTTTGCCTCAAAACATTAAATTACTCCTAAACAAATCTCATTTTTCTTTTATCATACAACCTCCTTTTAAAATAAATATGTTATTTATATTATAAAACTATGTTATTTTTTGTCAATAAAATGTTGAAATATCTTAAAAATTCCACCTTTTTTAATATAATTTATTATTATATGAATTATTTATTTAATATTAGGTAATTATAATAAATAATTAAATTTATAAGCTAGTTAAAAAATGAATAAAAACTCTATAGATATAATATATATAATATTAATATCAAATAATTAGTTCTATTCCATATTTTTTTATTTTTTCTCTATACTCTTGGCTTAGTCCACAATCAATCACAACCTTATCAAATATATCAATCTTGCCTATACTAGCAATGCTGATTTTCCCAAACTTGCTACTGTCAGCAATTAAAACTTTAACTGTTGCCGACTTTATGATTGCCTTTTTTAATTCTGCTAGCTCAAAATTTGCTAACATGATATCAAGTTCAGAAGAGATTGAATCACAAGCTACAAATGCAATATTTGCATTTATATATTCTAGTGCTAACCTGGCCAGATGTCCTAACATGCTATTAGTTTCTAAATTAAAAACACCACCAATCAAGATTACCTCAAAATTACTCATGGTAGATAATTTTTTTGCAATATTTACAGCAGTCGTAATTACAGTTAGCCCTTTTTTATCTATAATATTATTTAAAACCATTGAGGCCGTAGAACCAGCATCTAATATAACTACATCACCATCTTTGACCAAGCTGGCTGCTTTTTTCCCTATCTCTTCCTTCTTTTCCTTATTTATATTCATTCTGCTTACATATGACAGCCTGGAATATTCTGGGGAAGCAGCACCTCCATGCCATCTTTCAATAACTCCCTTTTTCTCTAGAATAGACAAATACCGTCTTATAGAGGAGGGTGAATACTCTACCTGTTTGATTAATTCATTAACAGTACAAAAACCATCATTAAGTATTATATTTTTTATTTTTTCTAACTTATCATTAACACTCATATTTTAATTTTAATGTTTAAAAAGTTATCAATAATTATTAAATTTTAATCTATATTTATAATAATATACAAAATTATTGGCCTATTCAACTAAAAACTTATAAATTGTCAGTTAAAATTTAAACTGTCCACTTTTAAAATTTATCTAGCACTAAATCAACTAACTTTTCCTTCTCTTCTTCTTCTTCAGGTATCTTTTCAAGTTCCTTCTCAAGATTTTCAATATCATACTCTAATGTTATGAGTGTCTCAGGAACTGATAATGTTGAACTTAAATTTTCATTTAAAAAATTCCTGTTAAACATGCGTGGTTTTTCTTTCCAGTTAACTCTTCTTTTATGAGCATAATGTAGTCCATTTGGATCACCTAATTTGTCTTTGTCATTAAAAAAGTAGTCACTAACAACCTCACCAACTGCAACTATAGTATTGGAGGATTTATAAGCAATAACATAATCACCAATTTTTATCTTATCTTTAAACCTTGATAACACACTTGTAGCTTCTTTTACATTCTCGCCTTTTGGTAATTTATCTTTACATACTTTTTTTAATTCTCCCTTTTTCATATTAGTAATATCACCTACCTCATACCATCCAACTGCTAACACATTTGTTCTTAAAAATTGCTCAGCATACATGTCTTGTTTTTTATGTCCTATTACAACCCTCTGAATATATTTCTTCATAATAATTCCTTTCTGATAATAATATAATTTTTACATATTATTTTTCTGATAAATTATGTAAACCTAATTTTATATTTTTACTTTAATATTCCTCTCTCTTCTATAAAATAAGGTAATTATAATAATTCTATGAACAGGTAAATATTGGTGAAATGATGATGTGACTATATATCTAATGTTATGTAAAGTAGCATAACAATTAGACTAATTTTTCAAAGAAATTAACGAATTTCATTAACTTATTTTTTTCTTCATTTATTTTATTAATATGCCATTGCTTATTATTAATTGTATTCCACAATTTTACATGGACTGTTAAATGTGGTCTCCATTGCTTTTTTTCAAGAGTTTTTCTAATTATTTCGATTAGAGCATTT
>JAGMEL010000459.1 GCA_023128195.1 Caldifarciminota bacterium
AGTAGGCTGGGTAAAAGATAACGTCAAGCCGCGCTGTTGAAGCTAGCCGTAACCCCTATCCAGGAAATAGCCTGAAATAGCCCCTCTTGGTTGCTTTTCGGAGCATTGTCTAGCTTCAGAATAATTCTTGAAAGGGTGAATCTACCTCCTGATTCCGAGATATTACTATTGCTTTGGTGTTGCCTTCGTCGACCATTTACCTGATGGCTCATTGTAATATTTTCTATGAAACATATTCATTGCAGCGTGGAACTGAGCAAGTATCAAAACAGTGTCGCTATTTGTAGGTAATGTCTCATCGTCAAGCAAGTTAAGAAATTGACTTGTTGGCTGATCAACTAATACTGTCTTTATTTCTTCTAGGATTCTGTTTATCATTCTAATTTTAAGCTTGTTCAATGCTCCATCTTGATTTTTCTTTGACAATTCTTTAACTTCAAGCAATACCTCTATAAAGATGGGAAATAGTAGTTGGTATTTTTCAACTTGTTCTTTTGAGGGTAGCTTTGGTTGTGTATCTTTCTTTGCCATATGAAGTTACCTCTTAATCTTTTTAGGTGGTGCTGTTGGGATTTTCGAACCCCCTCCATCTGTTTTCCAGAACCAATTCTTGTTGTAGTCTGTCTGAATATTGGCACACCTTATTTCTTCTAGACAACCCAGGTATTGAGCTAAGATCAATGTCACATCACTAGTTGTTGGAATACTATCTTCATCAAATTCACTAAAATCAGCGAAAGGTTTCTGTTCGTCAGTTAGTATACTGTTAGCCTCACGTAAAGCTCTATTTATAAACTGCAATTTAAATTTACTAACTCCATCATTTGGATTCTTCCTAGATAATAAACCAATTTCGCTATGCAGCGCTTCGGTTTGAGCATATATCTTAGTAAATACGTTCAACTCCTTTTCATTCATATTCTGCCTCCTTTGGATTAAGCAGGGCAATCTCTCAAGAATTCAATAAAGGTTCTCTTAATAACATCTATCGGCAATCTCTGCTTACTTTCATATAGTTGACACATTAGCTTTATATCTTGATCAGTTAAAATAAGAATGCATCGTCTTTGACCTGACCATAAATCTATGGTATTACGGTAGATATTCCTTGGTGGTTGATTACGTGTAATAATGATACCAAATCTCCCAAATTGATGCGATAAATATCTATTCAGTTGATTTATATGTTCTCTTTCCAGTTCCTTGACGTTTTTTAATTCCATTACCATTTGCTTACAATCATAATAATCATAAATATCTCTCAGGAAGTCATAGGATCTATTGTTATAGAATATTAAATCTCGTATCTGCACACCGCTGTCGGTCCTAATTTGCATATCAGCAAAATCCAATTTCGGATATACCAGAGAAGCCATCAACTGGCAGGTATAGTTTTCATATAATCTGTCTGCTCTGTCGGTCTTACCAGTCGGTAGCCCCATTATAGTTGACAGCTTTCTTTTCACAGATAAGACTGGAATAGGTTTAAATAAAGGATCGTTCCTAGAATCGGTTTGCTGTAATTCTTTGTATTTTATGTAGGTTTGCACCATACCATAGTTCTCTCGGTTATAGTTGAGTATTGCTACTCGATCTAACTCTTCAGCTCCTTCTTTCATAAAGCTAGTTAAGAAATAATCATCATAGTTGATCCAAGGAATAAATCTTAACCATCTTTTAGGGACTAGAATAATTGGCAATCTATTTTCAGGGTTTTGGGGTAAAGTAACTTCCTCTTCAAGAAACTTATGCTGTTTATAGTCATATACTTCCAGTTTAGTTTTGTCCATAGGAATCCCTAATTTGTTGCATTGATCTATTGTGAAGTCTATTAGAAACGATTTGATATAACTACAAGCTACGTCACTTACTCTATCCTTAGAAAATTGATCTACTAACAATTGAACCTCTTCAAAGTGAACAAAACCTGATTTATTAATCTGAGGGATATTTTTGAAAAGTGTAATAATCTCTGACGCAAGTTTTTCTCCTATTGGTTTTCCGATTCTTTTTCTAGAGTCACCTAATCCAACCTCATAACATTCTGAAGTCTTTATCAGGGTCTTAATCGCTTCATCCTCGTTTCCCTTATTGGTTAAATAGCCTAAATGGTTAAAGGAATTGACAATTGCTGTGTGCAATGCATTGTCCTGCTGCGATGGGGATTTCCATAAAAGAAACGGGTCTAGATATAAAGGAATGTCCTCATCTAGAAAAGGAATCGCAAAGTCCACCTCTTCTTGCGTAAACGGTAAATTATAATAGTCGGTTAATCTCGGTTTAATTAGAGCCATCTCTAATTAGGATTCTATCCCCCGCAGTAGCGGGTGTCAATTGCAGTACAGTGCTTCCCTTTGCTCTATTTGTTCATGTCTTCCGTTAGCCGTTCTCTAAGGATATAATG
>JAGMEL010000046.1 GCA_023128195.1 Caldifarciminota bacterium
CAGTATTTTTATAATTATAGAATAACCAGTAGTGATTTCAGGTTGGAATTAAATCCTCAAACTGAACCTGAGTATTTTAATCATTCAGATGAGAAGGATTGGGAGATTACTTTTGTCGATACAGGCCAGGATACTTTAAAGGGTGGACGAATCAAAAGGATAGAAAAATATATTGAAACCGATTTGTTCCATTTAACTTATGGAGATGGAGTTAGTGATGTTGATATAAGTAAACTAGTAGAGTTCCATAAATCTCATGATCGTATTGGAACTGTTACAGCCGTTCACCCTCCTTCACGATTTGGGGAATTAAATCTGGAAGGTGATCTGGCAGTTGATTTTGAAGAAAAACCTCAAATGGGGACAGGGTATATTAATGGCGGTTTTTTTATTTTTGAGAGAGAAATTTTTTCTTATTTAACCGATAGTGAAAATTGCGACTTTGAATTTGGAGCTTTAAAGCAGATTTCAAGGGAGAGGCAATTACAGGCCTTTAGACATGATGGATTTTGGCAGTGCATGGATAATGTTAGAGAGAGGAATTATCTAAGCGAGTTGGTAAATTCTAAGAATGCATCTTGGATTAAGTGGGAATAGTTCTTTTGAAGAAGATATTATTGGAAATAGATTTGCCTTGGAATTTTGATTTAGACCTTTTGAATGATATTCCATGTTTGATATGTGGTAGTGAAGGGCAAAAGATAGGTTCAGTTATTGTAAATGGTATTGAATTGGGGATTAATAGGTGTAGTGGTGATGAATTAATGTGGCTTTCTCCAAGGCCTGATAAAAGATTTTACGATATAATGTATAATGAACATTTTTATAACAGCACTTGTTCTGAGCAGTATGGATATGAAACTATCGATGATGAAAACCGTAGGGAAGAGAAGGCAAAACTAAATTGGAATGATATTGAAAAAGAATCGCCTGTTAAATTAATAAAAGAAAACTTTCTTGAAATTGGGTGTGCAACTGGTGAAATGCTTGGGGAAGCGATTTCAAGAGGATGGGAGGGGAAGGTCTGGGGCAATGAGCTAAGCGAATCAGCATCTAAAAGATGTATAGAAAAAGGATACAGTATAATTAAGGGAGATTATTCAGCGATATCGAGCGATATTTATTTTGAGATAATATTTGCTGACAATGTTATAGAACATCTTATTGATCCCCTATACTTTATTGAAAAGATGTATAGCCTACTAAAAGATGATGGTATGCTTTGTTTAAGATTGCCAAATACTTCCATGTCAGGCCCGACACTGAAATTGATTGACCATACCTATCATTTTAATCCAAAATCTTTAGATTGCCTTCTTAATAAAAGTAATATGGAAATCGCTAAGGTAATTGATAGTGGAATATATCACGGGTCAAAAGGAAAGACGATCCGAAACATGACAGTATTCTGTATAAAACGCAGTTAAATCACCATTGAAAAGCACAGAATGTGAGTGCAACTAAATAGTGAGCAAAGTTATACCTAAATCGTAGATAATAGGAGACCTTTGAAAAACGTTCAATTTTGTTCAAGGTCAAGGGGGGACGAAGATTTTAACTGGTGAAATAGGGAGATTATGATGAAAAAAATTTTGGTCACTGGGCACAATGGATTTATAGGACCGCTATTAGTAAAATTATTAACTGAAAACGGATATAATGTAGTTGGTCTTGATACAAATTATTTTGGTCATGATTGTGAGTTGTATTCACAAGAAAACGGAATAAGGGAAATTGTAAAAGATATCAGAAATGTTGATGAAAAGGACTTAGAGGGCATTGATGCTGTTTGTCATTTGGCAGCGCTTTCCAATGATCCGCTTGGTCAATTAAATGAAGATTTAACATATAGTATTAACTATGAATCAACAGTACACCTTGCAAAGCTTGCAAAAAAGGCAGGAGTTAAGAAGTTTGTCTACTCATCATCTTGCAGTTTATATGGAGTCGCTGGCGACAAAGCATTAACGGAAGAGGCGGCATTTAATCCAGTAACTGCATATGCGAAATCAAAAGTTTTGTCTGAAAATGCAATATTACAACTAAGCGATAAAGATTTTTGCACTACTTCGTTAAGAAATGCCACGGCTTATGGTATATCGCCAAAATTACGCGTTGATTTAGTTGTAAATAACCTTGTGGGTTGGGCACTTACCATAGGCAAAATAAAGATTTTAAGTGACGGAACCCCATGGAGACCAATAGTGCATGCTGAAGACATCGCAAGAGCATTTATCGCCGTCATCGAAGCTCCGGCAGAGTCCGTAAATGGACAGGCTTTCAATGTAGGCATAAATAGTGAAAATTACCAGGTAAAAGATATTGCAACCATCATTAGCCAAATTATACCGGATTGTGAAATTATCATAACCGGCGAGTATGGCCCCGATTCAAGAACTTATAAAGTAAACTTTGACAAAATTAAGAATTATTTACCTAATTTTATACCCAAATGGAATCTCACAAAGGGCGTTGAAGAAATTGTTGAGAGTTACCGAAAAAACAAACTAGATGATGAAAAATTTTCAGGCAGATATTTCATTCGTCTAAAACAGCTTGAATATTTACTCAGCAATAAATTTGTTAATGAAAAACTATACTGGAGCTAAAAAATGATTGAAGGTGTTAAAGTCCACTTAAACAGATCCCTGATGAACGGGGCAAGATAATGCATATGCTTCGTTGTGATGCCCCTCATTTTGAAAAATTTGGAGAAATATACTTTTCTGTAGCTTATCCTGGTGTAATCAAAGGATGGCATGAACATACCCGGCAGACACAAAACTATGCAGTTATTCAGGGAATGATAAAGCTTGTGTTATTTGATAACAGACAGGAATCTCCTACGTTTAAAGAGCTTATAGAGATATTTACAGGTGAAGACAGCTATCAACTTATAACAATCCCACCTGGAGTCATAAATGGATATAAAACCATTGGCGTAAAGCCTGCTATTGTTGCAAATTGTGCAACACTTCCACACGGACCTGATGAGATGGTTAGATACGATCCCTTGAAAGATAAAGTGCCCTATAAATGGGATTTGGTACATAGATAAAAAATGGAGCAGAAATGAATATCCTTGTTGCAGGTGCTAATGGTTATCTTGGCGGGAGAATTTCTGAATATCTTGCTGACTCCGGACATTCCGTAAGTGCTCTTGTTCACCACCGACTAAATAATGCTGTCGAATGGGAAAAGAAAATGGATTCTATTATAGAAGGTAATGCAGTTGATAAGGATGTCCTTGTATCCGCATTGAAGAAAGGGATTGACACTATCATATATACAATTTCATTTGATCATAATGAAAGTGGTAAAGATCCTTTCAAAACACTGGCAGTTAATGTCGGGATTTTATGGCAGTTGATGGACATTTATTCTAAAAACGGTGGTGGTAAAATAATTTATTTGTCAACTCAGCAAGTTTACGGAAGGTTTAAGCTAGGTGTAACGCTTTTTGAAGATAGCCCAGTGGTTCCGGCGAATTCGTATGGACTTACGCATAAATACTGTGAAGACCTTTGTTCGTTTTACTCACGGGAGAAAAATATGGAGACCATTTGCCTTCGTATTTCAAACGGCTTTGGAGCACCGTTATTCCCCTCATGTAATTGCTGGTGGTTGGTGATTATGGACCTTTGCAAAACTGCTTTTAAGAAAGGAGAAATTCGGCTTCTATCGGATGGATCTCCGCAACGAGATTTTATACGGATAGATGATATTTGCAGAGCAATAAGTTTGTTGGCAGATGATCAGAATGAAAAAGCTAAGCAAATTGCAGAGAAAGTCCGAAAATATTATCCAGATTGCAAGATTACGATATCAAAAAAAGATGCGGGTGATACAAGAGATTATAACGTCTCTTTTGATAAGTTAAACAAAGTCTTAGGGTTTAAGTGTTCATGGACACTTAAAGATGGAATTGAAGAGCTAAGAACGGAATATGACAATGTAATGTTAGATAAAGAAAAATTTGAGCATAGATATTATACGAGATTAAAACAAGTTGAACACTTAATGCAGAATAATATAATCGATAAATCATTAAGGAGGATGTGAAATGTCTCAAATTGAAGGAGTACAAGTAATTAAATTGAAGAAAATAGCAGATGAAAGAGGAACAATTTATCACATGCTGCGGTCCTCTGATTCGCACTTCACAAAATTTGGAGAAATATATTTCTCCAAAATTTATAGAGAAGCTATCAAAGGTTGGCATATACATAAACAAATTACCCTAAATTACTGTGTTATTTATGGTATGGTCAAATTGGTATTGTTCGATATGCGAGAGACGTCAGATACAAAAGGCAATTTAATGGAACTATTTATAGGTGACGATGATTACTGTTTGGTAATCATTCCACCGGGAGTAGCAAACGGTCATAAAGGGATTACTGAAACAGCATTACTGGCAAATGTTCCTGACATTCCACATGACGAGGTAATGAAAGATGAAATGATTAGAATAGATCCATATAATAATGAGATACCTTACAATTGGGAGAGAAAGGACTCATGAAAACAATATTAATTACAGGTGCATCTGGATATTTAGGTGCCCGGCTTTCTTTGTTCTTGGCGAAAAAGAAATATAGAGTCACTGCTTTTTGTCATCGAAAGCCGTCCGAGCAAAATGAATGGCAACAACTAATGGATAATATAATTATTGGAGATATAAGAGAAAGTGACATATTCAATAAATTAACCAAGATAGATTGTGATATTATAATTCATTTGATTTCACTTGATCATAAAAAATCAGCAGACAAACCTTCGGTTATTGGTCCAATAAATCTAATGCCAACCTGGCAATTATTAGATCATTTCACAAAAAAAAGATTAGAAAAATTTATTTACTTTTCAACTCAACAGGTTTTAGGACGAATACCACCTTCAATTATTGCTGAGGATTTTTTACCAAAACCGCTAAATAACTAT
>JAGMEL010000460.1 GCA_023128195.1 Caldifarciminota bacterium
TATTAAGTTCACAATCCTTTGGACTGTTTAAAGAATTAAGAGGAATAAAATGAAGCACAATTTTTGCACTTTCAACAAAAGAGATGGGAGTTTCGTTTGAAAAAATTTTTGATATCCTATCAGATCTAAAATTTTTTATCTTTTCTTTAATTGTTTCTGTTAAATTAAATGCAATTCTTAATTCATTAACATCTAACGGATAATTTCCGGCTGAATTTCTTGAATGAAATTTATCATAACCACTATAAATTACCTGATGAGGACTTATCCAACTTTGATGTATTCTTATTATAAAAACAATTTTTTTATTTGTGAGTTTTATTGACTTAATAATTATGGAAGGGATCCTTGGACTAATCCCATTTCTAATTATTTGTTCTAATCTCAGTATTTCTTTATCGAGATCATTAATTTCAACTCCTTCTATTATTTTGGGAACACCCTTATCTTCCACAATCCCGATAATATAATCTCCTCCGCTTGCATTTGCTAAAGAAGAAATTCCAGAAAGAAATTTTATCTTGTCTTCTCGAGAATTGCTGGGCAAAGATTGTTTGTATTCAATTGTTTTCCCTTCTGATACTTTATTTACTTTTAACAATTGCAAATCAGGCTCATCAATTTCATTAATTTCTTTCTCAATCATTTTAATTTTCTCCTATGTCAGTAGGCTCTTTTATGTGAAATTTATCAATAGCTTTAAGATTTAAAATATTTTTTATTCTGAGAATTTCCCTCCCCTCACTCGTCTATCTTATTGAGGTGTTACTCCGCAATGCGTCAGTTATACTATCAGGAAGCCAGGGCTTTAGGGTCTTTGGCTTCCGCTCGCCTCATTTTTTTTTAGTCCACTCAATTTTATCAGAGAGATAGTTCCAAGCTTTGTCCCAGTCTTTAAAATCTAACATAAATTTTTCACATACTGGCAGACTTACTCTGGCAATCTCTCCTTGGTCTTCAAATACAAATCGAACATGACCTCCACAATTTACCCAATGTGGATTCTCTATAAGCTCATAACCAATCAAAGTCACACAGCTAGCTATATGTCGAAGCAGTTCCTCTCTTTTCATCGTTCCACTTGGCTTGCGGGGAGTAAAGATAAAGTTGATTTTACTTCCTCCATCCATCAATTCTATATCAAGGTGCATCGGACTATTTTGACTGTCTAACGCATTATTCCTTTCAAACTCCAATCTCGATTCAGTCTCCTCAGTGATTGGAGGAACTATAGGTTCAATTGGTCTTGATTCCTCACCAGTGTCTTTTTCTTTTTCACTTATACAAAACGAAAGTGAAAAAATTATGACTGTTACTAAACTGAAAATAAACCATCTTTTCATCTTTCTTGTCTCCTCATCTGCATTGTACTAATTACTCTCTATTGTCTTTTCAATCCAGGGAAGCCAAGGCTTTAGGGTCTTTGGCTTCCAGTCGCCTCAATAATTACAGAAGTAAGCTCTTTACCTAGCAAGGTCCAGAAATGTACTGTTGAACATTGTCACATATAGCCTACAGCACGATATTGAATTATATTGAAGGTTCCTTGTTCTTAACTACTACTCTCCTTTATTCTCGCTAAACGGGTAGCTTTGCAATACGATCATACATTCATCATAATGGTCGCACGCTTCTTTTAAAGAAATTAGATTGGTTATATGGACTAGTTTGCTTCACTGATAGTATACTTAATCCTGACTCCGCAAACCCGGGTGCTATAATCTTCCCAGGAAGAGCAGGAAATTGTAACATTGTAGCTAAAATCCGTATTCGAAATGGGGACTAATGAAATAGTTGTGTCTGTTTCGCTCATATATCCTCCTGTGCCTGAGGAATTGGCATGAGCCATAAAATTAGTACTTCCTGTAAATGAAGTCCTTCCCAACAGTGCGCCCACGTTGCTACTCGAGCTATCATAGAAAAAGGCCTTGAACTCTACCACCACAGCACCATCAGGCAGATGTACAGGTGCATACATTTCCCCAGAACCAGAGACAATATATGCATGGAAAGTTTGAATTATATAGTCCACATCGGAACTTGCGCTAAAATCTGGACCTCCGATTGTTAAATAGTGGGTGCGAGGAGAAGAATAAATAACCTTGTCGGTCTTCACATTTCCATTGACCTCGAGTTCCTCTATAGGATTCGCTGTGCCAATACCTACATTGCCTAAGTTATAAAGGGTTTTTCCCTCAGCATCTCCTGGCGAACGACCTCCTGAGCTTGCCAGTCCTAGCGAATCATATATTCCTAGCGTAGGACCCGTTAGGCCAGTGGCACCTGTGTCACCTTTTTGTCCTGGGTCTCCCTGCAGTCCTGTCTCTCCTTGTATCCCTGTCTCTCCCTGTAATCCTGTCTCTCCCTGTGGTCCTGTCTCTCCCTGTGGTCCCTCTGCCCCTATTGGACCCTGAGTTCCGATAGTTAAATCCATACTGCTCATTTGGTTTTCGGGATTTCTATAAGTACCATCAGCCACCGAGAGAAGATAAGTCCCAGGGTCAATTGGCAATTGAAGCTGCGCTTCAATATACATATCTGTTGAATTGGAGTAATTAACCCACAAAGGTTGGTATTCTAGAGTAACTAAGGGATTGGTTCCAAAGTATTCTCCATAAATTTTCAGGACCCCTGTATCCAGATCGGCTTGTGCAATTATAATTTTGAGGGCGAACTTCTCTTTCTCCGCCTCAGTAGAAATACTCGTAAGAAAAAACACTAAAAGAAACAAAGATAAATAAATAATACATTTTTTCATAACATTCCTCCTTTTTCTAATTCTTAACTTTGTTTTTAATTGTGTATTTTTCCCCTGGCATCACCCCCTTTTTTTAGGCGTAGATATCCCTCATCTATATAAATTGCTATTGCAGTTGTTGGAGAGATGAATTCTTTGTTGCTGTTTGAAGATGGTCCCCTTCTCCCTGGGATATAACTTTCTATCCCAGTTTTAAACGATAATTATGACATAAAAATATACATTTTATTAGTAATTGTCAAGGTTTTTAGACTCCCCCGCTATATCTCATGCAAAACTAATTAATTGCTGTCAGTGCATAACAAAGTCATATTCTAAAAAATACCTCTTCATATAGCAATCAGACCTTGGTAGGATTTTGCCTGGGACTAAAGACCTAGGACTTTCGTTGAGATAGATTCAATCCAGGGAAGCCAAGGCTTTAAGGTCTTTGGTTTCCACTCGCCTCAATTTTTCTTTGCCTTCCTTTTATGCGGATGTCGAGCCAGTAGATTTTGCCATGCTTTGAGATCCCCATTGAAAAGCTAGATTTGGGCTATTTAATAAACTGATTACTTCTTAAAATAATGCAAATGTGCGGTAATAAATTTCATTTTGTCGAGAAAATGAGCTTCACTAATTGCTTCTCTACAATCTTTTGTATAGATCCAAAAAAACGGTTTGTTTTTGAAAGAAACGATGGCTTTATCAGATCGCCAAGAAGTGTAGTTTGTTACCTCTCCAACCCACATAACAATCTCAATGATACAATCTTCTAAATCGGAATCTAATATGGGGGTTTTCAAATTGAAGAGAAAATTAACTTTTTCATCTTTCATTTCTGTTGTAACACGAAAATCATAACTTCGTCTTAATTTTTTCTCTATAAGCATTGCGGCTTCTTCCGGGCTAAGCTTAGCAAGATCCTTGGGTGCAAGTTGAGCAGAAAGAATAGAAAAAAGAAGTAAACATGCTAATCCCAAAGCTAAAATCCTAGTTCTCATTTATCCCTCCTTTCCTGAGAATTTCCTTCCCCTTTATTCGTCTCTCTGGTGAGGTGATTATCGCACTTGCGTCATTTATAACAATGGGAGGCCAGAAAAAACTGGCCTCCACTCGCCTCTATGTTGCTTTTCAGAGCGAAATTTAGGCTATCCTTCTACTAAGGATACAATTAAATTTTATTGGGAACTTTTCAACAGATCTTAAGTCTAATTGATCGTAGGCTTCTTTATCTGTGATATATAGATTGCGACTACTGGGCAGCCATTTTCTCGTTGATTTTCTTTGCCGATATGCTTGCATCAATCATCCCCCATATCCAGAGTATAGGGGTAGTAATGAAGCCAATAACAACAAACATCAACAACCAGGAGATTCCATAGAGAATAATGAACATAATCCCCTTACCGATCTGTCCATTGTAGATCTGACCTAATCCCATGACGAAGAAGGACAAGATGGTGGCTAAAGATGGATTTTTGTAAAACTTTGGGGGTTGAGCAGACATAATAATCCTCCTTTCTAAATCCTTATTAAGATCCTTAGATATTTTTGGAGATTTTTTTGAATAAAGAGTTTTTCTTAACACAATAATAACAACAAGGACAAATATTAAAATCAATAATACAAAAGAAAACGAGATTCCTCCGCCCCTTGGAGCCGGTTGAGCTTGTCGAGCAATAAGAATATTTGAAGTAAAAATAAAAATTAAAATAATGGAAGCTGCTGAAATTAAGCTAAATCTTTTCAATGCTTACCTCCCTTTCCTGTATTTGCCTAGTCAATATCAAAACATAATGTCTTTGTCAATATAAGACTCTTATTTGGATCCTGGGCCCCCATGAAGCGATCTTCGGTCAGCGTCAATTAAACCATCGGGAAGCCAGGGCTTTAGGGTCTTTGGCTTCCACTCGCCTCTTTGATGTTACTTTTATTTCCATAATCCTAATTGTTTCTTTCCTTTAAGCTTACTTTTCGAGTCTACAGATAGGAAAGATTTATATTTTAGCGCTCCGCCCAATTCTCCTAAACATTCATCTCCAAATTCTTTATTTATAGTCTTAAGCTCAAGATCATTATAGAGGCAGTATTTCCAGTCTAAACCGTCTTTTTCTGAAACCTGGAGAGCCAGGAGCTCAAATGTCCTGGGCTCTCACTTTTGCCTCTTATATGCCAATACCTGAATTATGGATGTTGACATTACTCTTTATTGAGTATTATAAATAAAGCAAATCTCTTAGGGAGGTTAAAATGAAACTATTTAAAATTTCTCTTGTCTTCTTTCTTGCCCTTGTACTCTTGGGTAATATTTGTTGTAAAGGAAACAATGAACCTGAAAAGGAACAAAAAGCAGTTAAAACTTCTAAATCAGTAATTAAAGTAGCCAATGAATTTGTTGCGGCTGGATTGAATGGAGATTTCAAGAGACTTGCCGAACTCTGCTGTAAAGATAGCGGTCCATATACATCATTTGAGGATGTGAAAAATATAGACTTGGGTGACGTTGGTTTTATTGAGGAAATAATTAGAGAAGAAAAAGGCGAGGTGGACCCTGATAATCTTAAATTAGCAGTAGTGAGGGCAAATGTATTGGGCAAAATCGGATTCTATTGTTTCTATATTTTCAAAACGCCTGCTGGCAATAAAATATATTTGAAAGAAGATTACTTATGGAAATATCCACCTGAAAAGGAGTCCTTGTCAAAAACAGCATTGGACTTTTATTTATCAAACAAAATTAATTTAAAAGCAGCGATAGTATTAGCTGAGTATTTCGTTAGCATTTATCCTAAAGATTTAAAAGCTCATTATAATCTTGCATATATATATACCTTACTCAATCAGCAAAAAAAAGTAACGGCTGAAATAAAGAGGATGATAATTATAGATCCAAATTCAGATTACACTTTATCTTTTGACCCAAAAAATTTGATTCTTGCATGTGAAGAATTATTGGAAGATGAAAATATGCAGAAAAGAATTGAAGCTGTAAGATTGCTTGGAAATATAAGTGGTGATATAGCAATTCCCCTTTTTGAGAAAGCGCTTCAGGATCAGGAAGGTCTTGTTAGAGGAAATGCAGTTATTTCACTTGGCAAAGTAGCAAGCGACAAGAAAATTCCCCTTTTAAAAAAAGCTCTTCAGGATAGCTCTGTTTCTGTGAGAGGTAATGTTTTTAAGAACATAGGAGGCATAGGAAGCGTAGAAGACATATTATCTCTTTTAAAAATAGCAATTAAGGATAATGAGCCCATATTAAGGATGAATGCAGTTATTAATCTTGGCAATGTAATAGATAAAAGAACAATTCCCATATTGGAGATAGCTCTACAAGATAATTCAATAGAAATAAAGGAAAAGGCATCAAGAATTTTAACAGGAATGGGAAGCGATAAGGGAAAAGACATTTTAATCGTTATATTATCCGATAAATTAAAATCTGTAACAGACCGAGGTTTAACTTTAGATACAATGTCTAAGCAACTCCGGAGAAAAATGAACGATGTTGTTGCTGAGTTGAAAGACCTCCGGGCGGTAAAAGCCGCTCCAATTTTAGTTGATTTTTACTTGAAGACTAGAGGACTTGGGAGTCCAGCCCGGATACGTTGGACATTTGAAGCTATGGGACCTGGGGCAATCCCTGCATTAGAAGATGCTATATCTAGAAGAAGTCAATATGAAAAATATTATAAAGAAATAGGATGGGACCGTTATAAGACTTCATGGATGTGGGGTGAAAACCCAGCAAGTTCACCAGAATCCGTATATGCGATACTTAAAATCCTTAAAAAGCAAGCCCGTAATAAAAAGTGAAGGGATTGAAATGTAGGCTCGCTCAGAGCGATTCTAGGGGCCTTCTTTACTGTATTGATATTTGCTATATACATCGCTTTTCTTGTATTTGCAATAGTGTCCTAAACGATGGGTCTTCCTTTCTGGTTTAATACTAATGTCCTTATTCTTTTTACTCTACTTATTTATGCCGCCATCCGAAGGAGAGAAATGGTTTCTTATTCCTCGTGTGCTCAGTTTCATTGGGATGGCCCTATGTCTTACAGGGTATTTCATAAAGCCAGGAAAAAATTCATAATAAAATACGACCTCCATGTCCATTAACTAGGGATACCGGACATAGAAAAAGCCTGTTATTTTCAGTTTTTTTAACTTGAGGCTTAGCCGATAAATCCCTGTATTTTTCCTGTTCTTTACAGGGCAATAGGATAACGTAAAGAACGTTAAAAAAACGTGAAAATTCCGCTATTTTCCGCTTCTTTAGTGGAGATAGTGGAGCATAAAAACCCTCTATTTTTCCACTACTTTAGTGGCTTTGTCCATTTTCTAAGACCTTTCTTTCCCCTTTCTTTAAGGTGGCCACGAGCATCTGAGTTTAGGTTATTCTTAGGTTGTTTACCTGAATCGAGTGGACCTAAAATCAGCGTTAATTTAGCGTTCTTTACACAAAATTCTTTTCTCAATGTCAGGTTTTGACAAGTCCTAAATCCCTCTATTTTCCCTCTATCTTAGAGGCTTTCTTATAACTACTTTTCAACTATTTTAATTATTCCCATTGCCACTATTTTTCCTCTACTTTAGAGACTTTTTCTTATTTGCGTTGCTTTTATCTGGACCTTATGTTTTTCCGATCCCCCCCCTTTTGTCAGAATAGTGGAAAAACTCTTATCACAAAACTCCGTATTTAGCCGTATTTTACGGTCGTCATTTTTTTCCTGGATACCAACATTTAATAACAGGACCCCCGCTTCTTATGCTCCTTTTTAGGGTGTGCCAAAATTCAGAGCCGCCCGGCTTTAAAATTCTTTCTGGATGTTAAGTTTTGTTAAGTTCTGAGCTTTCTTTTTTATGGCCTCGCAAAAATCGCCGTGCCCCCCCTTTTTATGGCTGTCAGTTTTAGAATAGCTTGCAACATAACAAGGATATTGATAGGATATTACTGCATTTT
>JAGMEL010000461.1 GCA_023128195.1 Caldifarciminota bacterium
TTTATGATAGAACCGCCATTAAGATGAATTAGATCCGGATTTTCCTAATTTAGAATTATCAGTATTTATCTTTTCATCTAATCGTTTTTCAATTTCGTTGATCTTTTTTATTGATTTGTATACTAATACCCACAAAAAAGCAATAGTAACAGTTAAAACCGATTCCATATTTGGGAATTGTGCTTTTTCTGCGTATTCAGCAGGTAAGAAAAAATAAGTCCAGTTACCGAGTAGAATAATTATTACAAGAACAATGAAACCAACTATACATTCTTTAAAACTTAAGTTGAAAGATAGTTTTCTATTCATCAAAACACCTCCTTGACTTCCAAGTCATGTGTGGGGGCAAATCTAAACATTTTACATTAGCCTCTTCAGCTTTGCTTCAACTTCAGCATATCTCTTTCTAACTTCTACATCCTGATTCATCTTCTCTTTTAAACGCCTCCGTAGCTGATGAACTGCGCCAATGAAGAAAATTACGCTAGATGCATTATTCGCCATCTCTATATTTCCTCCTTCCATAACTCCTCCTGCTAAATGATATATAGATTTTTTTGTTTGTCAATTGATTTATAAACTGCGCTTCATATGCTATTTCTAAAAACCAAAATACTTGACAGGACTTAGGTTATATAACTACACAGGGATGAAACGAAAAGTACGGTGTTCTACGAACTTTTAATGTAGGGGAGATGATTTGACCCCTTTTCAAAAGGTAATATGTAGTATTGTTGAATGTTGAGATTTTACCCCAATGCGCCGCAGAATAATGCGGTTTTGTAAATCAGGGTGCAGGGTATCGACACCGGAATCCAGAATACCGATAACCAAATTCGAATCACCGGTCATTGAATCCCAGACCGCATTGAATAAGCACTTTTTAATTGCCCACTGGTTTCTTAGAAACAGACTATTGACTTGCACTTATTTTAAAATATAATGCAATATGGAGATGAATTATGAAAACTTATAATTTTACAAGTGTTATATGGCGAGAAAAAGAAGGTTATGTTTCCAAATGTCCTGAATTAGGAGTAGCAAGTTGTGGGTCAGGTGTTGAAGAAGCATTGAGAAACCTAAAAGAGGCAGTAGCTCTCTATCTTGAGAATGCCCGGGAATTAGGTATGTTGCGGCAAATTGAGACAGAATTTAAGTATAAAGAAAGATTTACCTCAACACTCGAGGTGGCGATATAAACAAGTTGCCAATTTTATCATCAATTCAGGTAGAAAGAATATTAAAAAAAGCAGGTTTTGTTTATGCTCCTAAAAGAGGTAAAGGTAGTCACACTGCATTGTGTAAAGTTAAAAAAGACAAAAAACGACTTGTCATAGTTCCAAGAAAAAAAGAGATACCAAGAGGAACATTAATTGCCATATTGGAACAGGCAGGATTGACAAGGGAAGACTCTTTAAACTTCTAAAGAACTGAGACATAAAGTAGGTAAAGTGGGGTCAAATTTTTACCCTAATGAAATAGCTATGCAATTCATGGGGTAAGCTTTGCACATTACTTTTTAAGCAGCGAGGCTCATTTTCTTATTTAGTCAATTGACAAAATGAGAAAATGATAATATTGTATGGTTGAATGCACTGTTCCACACGTCCACCAATATATTGTGGGAGCAAGTCTTATCACTTTTATCACGGAACCGCAAAAGCCGCAGAATAATCGCAGAAATAACCTTTAAATCAACCATAAAAATTAACATTTCCGCTTAGTAATAACTATTAACATCTCTGCTTGGTAATATCAAGACAAAATCCGGGATTGACAAATCCTCTATTATAGGTATAATTACGTAAGGAATAGAGAAGGTATAAAGACTTGCAGAGGTTTTGTGCTCTGGAGGTTTTTATACCTTTTTTGTTTTTAAAATCAGTTATTAGCACTAAGTTATATAAGGTGTAGTTAAAAGCAAGATTTTCAGAGATAAATGGAGAGGAGGTAGTGATGAGAGGGATTCAGGAGCGTTTATTAAAACTTGAATATTTAAAAAAATATCGGGCAGAAAAATATACTCAGTTTCATTGTCAAATATGGTGTGAATTGAATCCTGAATATTTTAGGAAATGGCGTAAAAAGAATCCGGATTATGCTAAGAAAAACTCTAAAAAATGGCGCATGGAAAAACCTGATTATTCCAAGAACTATTCTGTAAAATGGCATGACGAACACCCAAATTATTATAAAAAGTATCGAAAAAAGAATAGAAAGAAATTACGCAAATACTGGAGGGAATATAAAAGAAAGGTGCGTGCAAAGGTTAAAGTAGGAAGCTAAAAGTAGAAAAATAAAGTTTTTTTTAATCTTGCATTCCTTCAATGTTTTTTTCAAACGATTCATTTTTTTGGATATTAAATAGTACATTATTACCGTTGTTAAAAGATAATATCCACCCACCATCAACCACACAAAATTTATATCTCTACCTTTGAGCCAATTAGTAATTTCTGTTACTGAACTGGCTATTCCTACACCTAGATGTAGACTTATCCATGTTTTATTTA
>JAGMEL010000462.1 GCA_023128195.1 Caldifarciminota bacterium
CAGTTATTAGAGGAGTTTAATTTAATGTTAGAACGTAAGGAGGCGTAATATGGATAGTTATTATCAAGATATGTTATCTGTGATGAAAGATCATTTGAAAAAAAGATTTTCTAATTCCTCTTGTAGAAAACATTGCATTGATGAAGAGGGAATTGAGGACTTGGCAACGGAATTGGATGAAATAATGAAGGCATTTGGTGTGGATTGGAAAATAGATGAGGAGCTAACAGTTTAACAATTTAAGTAAGGAGGAGAAAGATGTCAGATAGTCTAAATATTAAGGTTTCGGAAAATTTTTGGTTGAAAGAATTTCTATGGTCTAATTTATTGAATGGGTATGTAGATGTTAATGATGTTCAGTTCTGGCTTATTAAGAAAATGGCTAATTTAGTTTTACAAACTATTAGAAATGAATTTGGAGAAATGATTATAACCTCAGGCGTTAGGAATAAAGAACTTATAGATATAATGACAAACAATGATGACTATAGTCCTTCGTTGACAACGGATCATGCTTTTTTGGATCCTGATGTTTATCAATATGGAGTGGGGGCAGTGGATTTTTATCTTTCTAATCAACCGGATTTAATGGAGGTTCAACAGTGGGTAATGGAAAGAGCACTGAGGAAAAGATTGCCAATTGGACAATCTATAATCTATTGGAATAGTAAGAAAGAGGCATTCACCTTTATTCATATTAGTTTGTTAAGGTCCGTTGTCTTCTCCAAGGAATTTGCTTATGATAATCTTAAGGACTATGGAAAATTCCTTGTGGGTATTGATAGGGGCAATGGTGGCTATAAACAAATCTACTTGAAAAATGGGAAACTAGTTGCTATCCCCGAAAGAATGATGAAATAATGGGAGCGAATGAAGTCCATCTCACTGAGGAATGTCCCCCTGTAAATATAAAGGGAGAAGAAATACAAAGGACTTATGCCCTGGGACAATACCTTTTTGAAAAGGATATTAGTTATTATGACATACTTTATTTTTATGGAACAGGTAGAATGCCTATTTATCTTGAAGCTGCTTTTAAAGATAATTTTGATTTGGATCGTTTAAAATGGGCAATGCATGATTTTGAAGAATTTGGAATAGAGGAATTAAAGGAAAAAAATTGGATTGGTAAGGTAAAAGACCAGGAATTTTTTCTCTATTTAGGTGATTATCTGGCAAGAATGAGACCTGAACAATATGGTCGTTTGAGAATAAGGAGTTAATAAAATGGATGAATATGATAATTTTATATTATTTGGAGAATATAATGAAGATTGGGACCATGGTTATTTTTTGGGGACACAAGACATGATAGATGAGGATCAAATTTATTCAATGACTTCTCATAGGATTTATCAATTAAGTGAAGAAGATTCTGAACGTAGAGCAACTTTTTTGCGGGATGCAACAGATACTGAAATCAAATTGTTTGAATCCTATTTTGAAAATGATGAAGGATTTATAGGCAAGGCTGCTGTTATTTTTGATGAAGGGGATATTAATAAGGGCGTTTGGGAACTTTAGAAAAAGAAGATCCCTTAAAAATAAGCAGTTGACAAAATCCTTTTTCTGTATATATTAGTTTAAGAAATGTGTATAAAATTTATTTGCGAATTTTGTGGCCGGGAACATAAAGGAACCTACGGTTCCGGTAGATTTTGCTCCTCAATCTGTAAAAATAAATATATAAGTAGAGAAATGAGTGGAAAGGGAAATCCCCGATGGATACCCCGAACTGATAAATACATTTGTAAAAACTGTGGAATAAAACATGATGGGACTTATGGCAGGACGAAAAGTTTTTGTTCAGAAAAATGTTCCTATAAATATAGGGGCAAACTCCTGAGTGAAAGACAAAGAGGAAAAAACAATCCAAATGCTAAGGGACTGAGTGAAGAACAT
>JAGMEL010000463.1 GCA_023128195.1 Caldifarciminota bacterium
TCTCACCAGTAAATTCCTTTGTTAATTGATTATAAAATCTATTAAGAAATCTATTTATATTACATTAGAAAAATAATATTATAAAAAAAATTGAAGAGGCAATTGAATGAGTAATAATGTTTTTATTAATAATGGGATGATTATGGATGGCACTGGTAAACCAGCCTTTAAAGCGAATATAGCTATATCAGGAGATCGAATTGAAAATGTAGGACAATTTGAAGATAAAGATGCTTCGATAACTATTGATGCTGAAGGATTAGTCGTTGCTCCAGGTTTTATTGATGTCCACTCACATTTGGATTTCTTCCTTCCCTCTCCTCGACATGCTGAGGTATTGAAAACTTGGATACAGCAAGGAGTGACAACTATTGTTTCTGGTAATTGTGGCTTTAGTCCAGCACCTATCAACCATGAATATGAGGAAACAATAAGTACTTATTGGAATTTTGCCCTTCCTCATGATGGTTTAAAATATGAATGGACTACAATGGCAGAATTCTTCGATTTTTTGGAGAAAAATGGATTAGCATTAAATGCTGCCATTTTAACGGGTCATAATACGCTTCGTACAAATGTAATGGGGTTCCAATCTCGTTTTGCAAACTCTCAAGAAATCTCTGAAATGAAAAGGATGTTAAGGGAATCTCTTGATGCTGGCTCCATTGGTCTTTCATTAGGATTAGAATATATTCCAGGTATTTTTTCTAATACTGACGAAATTTTAGAATTGGCATCCGTTATGACTGAATATAATACTCCATTAGTTCCTCATACAAGAGGCCTTTTTAGCAAATTATATGCTAAAGCCATAAAAGAAGTTATTTTTGTAGCTGAGAAAAATAATATTCCACTTCAAATTTCACATCAATGTGGAGGAGGTATAGGACGTATAAGAAAACTTGCGATAAAAGCAATTGAAATGGCTATAGATAGGGGGGTAAAAATCGGACATGATAACATTCCAGTACCAAATTCATCGTCCACAGTATTATTACTTTTTCCTCCCTGGCTTTTTGATGGTGGGATGGAGAAGTTTTTTAAACGCATTCAAGATCCCAATATTCGTGAACAAGCCGAGAATGAAATGAAAAAATTTGTTCCAAAATGGCCCCCTTGGGAAAATAAATGGTGGACAGGTAGAGAATATAATCATCAACTTTATCTATGTGGCTTTCAAAAAGAAAAAAATCATAAGTTTGAAACAATGAAAATCAATGATATAGCGAAAGAACTCAATAAGGATCCTTTTGACGCATTTATTGATCTTGTTATTGAGGAACGTGGAAAACTATTTTATATTAGTGGACAATTTTATAATGAAATGGCAGAGGATTTTGTATATGATCTTCTCTCTGATCCAAATTGTTCTCTCGGAACTGATATTGTTGGTACAGATTTCAAAACAATATCACCCGTCGCCTATGGAGCTTTTACTAAAGTATTAGGCCAGATGAGTAGAGATAAGGGTATAATGCCCCAAGAAGAGGCAGTTCGAAAGATGACTTCTCTTTCAAGCCAACAAATGGGACTTAAAGATAGAGGCATCATTGAAAAAGGTGCTTATGCTGATATAACAATATTCAATCCTAAAACTGTGAAATGTAACTCTTCTTATACTAATCCATACCAGCCGTCTGAAGGTATAGAGTATGTCCTTATCAACGGTAAGATGGTACTTGAAAAAGGTAGTTATAATGCTGATGCATTTGCAGGGAGAGTGTTAAGGAGGTGCCTAAAAACTTCAAGCCCTT
>JAGMEL010000464.1 GCA_023128195.1 Caldifarciminota bacterium
TGAAAGCATCTAAGTGGGAAGCCCCTCCTAAGATAAGGTCTCCCGTCCCCGCACTTTCTCGAAAGTGCGGAGCCATAAGACTACCTGAAGATGACAGGTTTGATAGGCCACAAGTGTAAGTGCAGTAATGTATTAAGCTGAGTGGTACTAATCAGTCGAGCGACTTGGATTCCTTCTGCCATATAATTTATTAAATCCTAAATTCGAATACCTAAACTCTAAACAAATTCGAATTTCTAAATTCAAATGACCAAAACACTATTTTGAATTTTGGTATTTGGGTTTTGATATTGTTTAGGATTTAGATATTAGTGCTTAGTATTTTAAACAATTCCCGGTGGCTATACCGATGGGGACACACCTTTGCCCATTCCGAACAGAGAAGTTAAGCCCATCAGGGCCGATGGTACTATGCTGGTGACGGTATGGAAGAGTAGGTCGCTGCCGGGTCTTCTTTTATTCTGCCTTTGGCAGAATTTGATTGCAGTGATTAACAGAAAGATTACAACGATATTATTTTATTGAACCAACGGTTCACAAAAATAGATTACGCAGATGAAAATGTAAATAGAAATAAAAAGGCGTCTCTTAATAGAGACGCCTTTTTTGTATCAGGATTGTGAAATTCTTAGATTTTTTTCATGACTATTTCTGCAACCTTTTTCCCTGACAAAAACATGCCCCCGAATATCGGCCCCATGCGGGGACCTCCAAAGACTGCATTTGCCGCCATGCCGCAGACATAAAGGTTAGAAAATACTTCTTTGGTGTTTTCCAGAGTTAATCGTTCTGCAACCTCTGCCCACATGGATTTTTCTCCCTCGATTTTTCCCGAGGGTGTAAGCAGTTTACCGCCGCTTTTTCTTTCGACAATATGAGCTATCTCGCACGGGTGACCAGTAGCATCGATCACTATCTTGGATTTGAAAGATAATGGATCGATGTGAAGTTTTGCTAATTCAACACTCGACCAGTTGATCACTACTCCATTCACACTCTTTTCACGGACAATGACATCTTCAATAGAAATCAGATTGTAGATCCGAAGACCTGCCTTTATCGCTTTATTGGTTAAGCACGCGGTTGTCTCTAATGAACTGGCAACATAATAACCTGATTTATATTCCTGGTAACTAATTTCAAACTCATCGAGGATTGATTTTCCGTCATCCTGGACTACAATCTTATTAAACATCATACCGCCGCCCGGCATACCACCGCCAAGTTTTAGCCCTCGTTCAAAGAGAAGTGTTTTATATCCTTTTTTTGCTAAATAATAACCTGCACAGAGACCTGAGGGCCCGGCTCCGCCAATAATAACATCACTTTCTACTGAATCAAGTAAATCTTTAAGATAAGATTCAATAATCGCTTTTGAGATTATGGTTTCTTCAATCATCAAAAGATGCCAAATTTTGCGCCAGCTGAAAGACGGAACATTACATCAGTATCACTATCTTCACCAACAGAAACACTGGAGATTATTATCCCTGGTTCAACAAAGAATTTCATGCCTTTACGCATGGCAAAATCAAATCCCATGCCACCACGAATTGAAAAAACAGTAGCTCCATTTGCAGAAAATCCAAAACCAGCATGCACATAGGGTTGCATCTTTCGCATTGGTAGGTAATAAAGGACATCAAATGAAGTACCACGGTTCAGTGTAAACATTGTTCCACCGTCACCAAAACTTATTTCTGTGAGATCCATCCTGAAACCGATGTTTCTTAATGGGTTGAATACGACCTCGGCGCCAAAGCCAAAGCGAACACTACCAATATAGAGACTCGCTTTTGGCGCAATCTGGACAAACGGTCTTTTCATTACTTTTGCATATGCAGTAGAAACACAGAATAGTAGCAATAACACTATAATAATCTTTTTCATTTTTCCTCCTTTTCTTAGTTTAATTTTATATATATTTAATGAA
>JAGMEL010000465.1 GCA_023128195.1 Caldifarciminota bacterium
ATTCATCAGGTAGTTGCTAATTTGTTTGAAAGACTTTATGCTGATCACCTGTCAGATTTTTATGAAGATATAGGACATCACTATCTATCTTGTGAGGATTTTAAAAGAACAGCAAAATACTTTAAGCTGGCAGGTGATAAGGCTAAGAATCTTTATGCCATAAATCAGGCGTTATATTTTTATAACACTGTTCTTAAAATAAGTAAAGGTAGTGAAGACCAGGCTAGTACAGATTTAGTGCGGGATGTTTTATTGAATTTATCCGACCTTTACGAAATTACCGGCGATATTAAAAAGATGAACAAGACTGCTGAACAGGGATTACAAAATGCACGTAGGGCTAAGAATATCGTAAGCGAAGTGGATTTTACAGAGCGCTATGCATATGGCTTATTTTTACTTAACAAATTTGACAAAGCAGAAGATTTATTCCTTACGGGTGTGGAGCAGTGTAATGATAATATGACTGAAGTGTTATCCGTTTTGTATTCGGATCTAGGCATTCTTTACCAAAACAAATATGAATATGAAAAGAGTGTTCTAAATTACAATCTAAGTTGGAATACAGCCCGTGCAAATCAAATAAAAAAGGGTGAAGTACTCTGTTTGCTTAATCTTTCACAACTTCATAAAAGTTTGGGTAATTATGAACAGGCTTTAGATTACTTGAACCATGGTTTGAATGATCTTATCCCGGCAGATAATATGCGTTGGTACGTTCAATTTAAATATATGATTGCTGACATTAACTACCAGATGTGGAATTTGGAAAAAGCCCAGGAAATTCTGCTGGAGTGCTTTGAGATTTCTGATAATGTTGGCAATATTGAGGTATATTTAAAATCAGCATTAGATCTTGCAATTATCAATACAATCAAAGCTAATTCAGAAGAAGCCAGGAGCTATTTACAGCTTGCAGACAAAAAGGTTTCCCTTTTTATCAGAGAAAATTTGTTATCCGAAATTAATCTAAAAAAGGCAATAGTTTATAATAATGAATCTATGCAACAAAAGGTAAAAGATTATATTACGAATGCCCTGAAGATTGCACAAAAATTCCATCAAAAGGAGATTGAATTCTCCTGCTATAAATTATTATCATTAACAGATACTGAATCCTCTTTGGAATATGCCCAGCAGGTACTCGATATTGCAGAAACGATAAAGTTACCCCCACTGATTGCCGATGCATTATTTGGAATGGCTGAAATCTATACCCGGTTAGATGATTCAGAAAAGGCACGTTATTATGGACAAAAGGCATTGCGCATTTACGATGATTTGAAATTCAAATTGAGTGATGAAAATCGCCAATTTTATGTTCGCAGGCCTGAATATAAGAAATTGATGGAGATGTAAATATGAAATGTTCAAATTGTAATAAAGAAATCATGGCACTCGTACATTTTTGTCCCTGGTGTGGTATTTTTCTCGCGGATGATACCTTGCCGCTTGAGGAATTAAAATTAACATTCATGCGGGCAGATCTTTCAGGTTTCACAAAAATGAGTGAGGCAATGATTGCTGAAGATGTTATGGCTTATCTTAATGAAGTTTTTGGTATTTTCTCAAAGATTATAGTATCATATAAAGGTATTATATACCAAATTATAGGTGACGAAGTTGTTAGTGTTTTCGGATTTCCCAAAGAATCAGGATTTGCCTCACACATGGCAATTTTTGCAGCAGAAGATATGTTAAAGAAATTAACAGAGCTTAATAAAAAAGAATATTTGAAAGCCCCTGTAGGTTTAAAAATTGGTCTCACAATAGAATCGGCTTCAATATACAATATTCACGGTGACTTGCGGAATGCATTAATTATCACAAAGGGGTTTAAGAAATCTCAGATTCTACAAAAAAATGCTGAGACCAATACTGTATTTGTCTGTGAGAACTTGTATCAAGCGACCAAGGCTTTTTTCAGTTATAATGAAATAGGTGAATTTGTTAAAGATGATTTAAGTGTGAAAACCTACGAATATAGAATGAAAATAAAATGACCACGACTGGTGCTTCTACAGTATTTCATCATGATTTACTTAAACAGATAGGGTTAGGCATTAATCTTTCGAGGACCTATCCCAAAGGTCATCCTGCATTACTTCCGATTGTCAAACGCTTCAGGATTTTGCTCAAAGAAGTACCCATAGAGCAGGATTCTTTTTCATTGGTTGTAATTGAAGATGTAATAATGATCGAACAGGAGCGATTTGATTCAAAGATATTGCCAATTGTAAAGACTCTTGTGGATAGATTAACTCGTTTAGGAGTAAAGAGTATAACATTTAATGTTGATTTGTCAGAAGAAGATATAAGGGAGTTCTTTACGGCAATGGCAGCAACGCCCTCAGACATTGCTGATTATGGTGATATCGTCGCTTTGATCAAGGCAAGAGGGGTTAGTGGTATTAAGGTCAATAAATATCGCGTCGGTGTTATCTCTACAGATGAAGAATCACAAGCAATGAATTGGGAACAGTTTTTAGAATCGCTGGCAATTACTCAACCGGCGATGAACGAAGAAGAACGAATTAAGGAGCTGGGTAATTTCCTGGCAGGTATTGGTGTTGCCAGTGGTGAGTCAGTTAATATAAAAACCGGGAAAATCGTTGCCGGGCTTGAAAAACTTGCACTCTTGGTTGCTGACCAATATGGCGAGGATAGGTGGAATGAATATTCCCTTGTTTTCTCACGAATGCTTTCGGTTCTATCGCCGGTTATAAAAAAGAATATTGTTAAATATCGTACAGAAAACAAGAAACTCGCTGTTTTATTTAAAAATTTAATACCAACTATGGTTGACGAGGATATTATAGACCTTATTTCGATGAAAGCCAAAGAGCGATCACCAACGGCAGAACAGGAAATTGTTGATATTCTGAAAAATGTTACAGGTGCCAGACTCCCTGACCTTTTGTCGACATTAAGGATAAGCGTTCCAGGTTTGAATTTTGAAAAAATCGTTGCCCGGTTGATGGGCGAATTGAAAAGTTCAAAAGGGGAGAAGGCAGTAGATAAATTATTGAGTAAAGATTTAGAAATACAGATAAGAGCTGTCTTCCCGCGTTTGCGTGATAAATCACATGAGAAAAGGATTAAGGCTGTCGATGAGTTAATGAGTTTCAGCGATAAAATTTTTGAGGCTGAAAACTATGATTTGATTAAATTATTAGCCGACCGTTTGGATACGATGGCGGATGCGGAAACAGCGATAAAGACTTTTATAAGAGTGATTGCTGCGTTGAAAACTCTACACTTGAAAGCAAGGGGATTGAAAAAGCATGATATTGTTCAGTTTATTTCCAAGAAGTTTGGCAAACATTTATTACGAAAAGATGCAGCATTGTTGGAAAGAAAGAGAATTCTAATTGAAGCTATAAGTGAAGTAAAAGATGAGAATTATGTTGCTGAATTAATTTCCTTGCTTTGGGACCCAGGAACTTTTGTAGAGGCAAGAGCGGCATTGACTTCACTATCTGAATTTTCAGTACCTTTGTTAATAGATACGCTCAAGGATACAGAGGATCGTTCAGTGAGAATGAAGCTCATTGACGTTCTTGTTAAAATTGGTGATAAGGCAATACCTAAGATTGAAAAAATACTATCTTCATCAGAATGGTATATTCGTAGAAATGGTATTTTTATTTTAGGCGAGATGAAGGCTGTTTCTGCTGTTAATGCGATCGGCAAATTGATTGATGATGAGGAGGAACAGGTTCAACTGGCAGTAATTGCAAGTCTTAGAAAAATTGGTGGCGATAAAGTGAGGGATTACATTAAAACGGCAATGGACAGCAGATATAGACAAGTGGCTATAACAGCAATGCGGAGTTTAGAAAAAGATGATGTAAGAGAGAAACTTAGTGATGTAGTACTGTGGTTAAAATCCCACAAAGGAGTCCCTGACAAAGAAGAAGAGAAATTCAGGCGCGGTGTTATTGGCATAATAGGAAAATTCGGTGATGATTCTGTAATCGGTCCATTAGTAGAGGTGTTGAATGAAAAGACGCTATTTAAGGGGAGTCTGCTTCAGCCAACCAAGGTTTCAGCACTCAATGCCCTGGTAAAGATTGGCAGTGAAGAGGCAATAAAGGCTTTACATGATGCGACCAATCATAAAGATCAATTTGTTGCCACCGCTGCCCAGGATATTCTGCGAAGGTATGAGGCTAAGTAACTGGGGCAGGTCTTGAAATTTAAGATTCATTCGAAATTTCTTACCTGACGATTAATTAATTCCTTTTTTTATTTCTTTTCCTGGCTGCGAGTAATTTTTTCAGGGAATAGGTATTCACTACATTCCCAGGTTCAAGCCAGCCCCTTCGTGCTGTAGCAACACCAAACTTCATCCAGAGGAGTCCTTCTATACTGTGGGCATCAGTACCGATCGAAATTTTTATGTCCATCTCTTTTGCAACTTTCAAGTTAACATCATTCAGGTCTAATCTATCCGGGTAGGCATTTAGCTCAAGCCAGGTACGTGTTTGTGCTGCCTTTTCCATTACTTTATGGATATCTATTACATAACCTTCTCGTTGAGAGATTAATCTGCCAGTAGGATGGGCAATTATATCAACATAGGGATTATCCATTGCCGCACAGATTCTTTCTGTAACATTTTTTGTAAAGCCCTGGTGAATTGCCGCGACAACAAGGTCACATTGTTTCAAAATTTTATCAAGATAATCCAGTTTACCGCTTTTGAGAATATCGACTTCAACGCCTTTTAATACACGCAATTTTTTAGATTGTTTATTAATATTATCAATTTCCTGCCACTGTTTGTATAATCTTTCTGGTTCCATGCCATGGGCGTATTTTGCAGATTGTGAATGGTCGGTTATCAAGATATATTCATAGCCCAGTTTTCGGGCAAAATCGGCGAGTTGTTTAATAGTGGCTGTAGAATCTGAATATATCGAGTGCATGTGCAAGTCACCTTTAATATTTTTTATTTTAATAAGTCCGGGCAATTTCTTTTTTAGTGCAGCTTCAATCTCACCGCGGTCTTCGCGCAATTCTGGCGGGACATATGCCAAACCAAGAATTTTGTAGACTTCTTCTTCAGTTTTGCCCGCAACCATTTTTTTACCTTTAAATACACCATACTCACTCAATTTCAAGCCCTTTGATTTGGCAATATTACGCAGCTTGATATTGTGTGCCTTCGAGCCGGTAAAATACTGGAGTGCGGCACCATAAGATTTTGGTTCAACAATCCTTAAATCGACCTGGATACCGCCTTTAACAATAATCGAGCTCTTTGTTGCACCGGCTGCAAGTACCTGTTCGGTCTTGGGAAATTTTGTAAATATCTTAATGATTTCTGCTCCATTTTTTCCAGTAGTAAGAATATCGATGTCTCCGATTGTCTCTTTACAACGGCGTAAAGACCCGGCTGAAGAGATATTTTTTATTTCGGTATCCTTTTTTAGATATTCAATAATCTCACGTGCTACATTTTGCGCAACTTCAATAGAGAGCCTTTCATGAGCTCTTTCATACAGTTCTAATCCTTTTTTAATATTTTCAACCTTTTTTTCACCCATTTGCGGCAATTTTGCAAGGCTGCCATTTTTAATAACCTTTTTCAGGTCCTTTTGATTTTTTACTGCAAGCATCTTATTTGCTAAGGCAAGTGTTTTTGGACCGAGGTTTTGTATATCGAGCATGTCGAGCAGAGTATTTGGAATGCCTTTGGTTACCTCTTTATATTTTTTCATCTTGCCGGTAGAAAGATATTCATTAATCTTTTCAGCAATTGCCTTGCCAATGCCGGGCAGCTCAGCAAGTCTGCCTTGTTTATTCAATACCTCAATGTCCTCGACAAGATCATCAAGAACACGTCCCGCCCTGCGATATGCTATAATACGAAAAACATTAGCGTCTTTGAATTCTAAGGCATCGGCAATACGGCTAAAAATCTTTGCCAGCTCTTTATTTTTCATTAATAAAATTATCCACATATTATTTTAAAAATCAAGTAGGAAAATGTTGGTCAAAACTGATTGAGTGTTTGATAAGAAGTATGAATTTCATATACTTCTACAATAAAATTTGGGGCAAATAACTCTTGATTTTTAATTGGTTTTTTGTATAATCTTGGGTTATATGTGGGAAAATGTTATTCATAAAATTGTTCAATGGTTAAAGGATGAATTGAATAAAACGAAAACAAAGGGTTTTGTCCTGGGGATAAGCGGTGGTTTGGATTCATCGGTCTGCGCGGCATTAATAAAAAAGGCAACAGAGGAGTGTCTTGGATTGATATTGCCGATTGAATCTAATATCCAGGATCTTGATGATGCCGCAGAGGTTGCTTCACAAATTAACTTAAAAACCCAATATATAGATTTAACACCGATTTATAGAAATTTAATTAAATTCCTGCCCGATAATAATCAAGTTGCACTCGGTAATATAAAGGCACGTTTAAGAATGGTCGTTATATACTATTATGCTAATCTTAATAATTATCTTGTTTGCGGCACCGGTAATAAAACTGAAATATCTCTTGGTTATTTTACTAAACATGGAGACGGTGCCTGTGATATTCTGCCACTCGGTGATTTGTATAAGTTCGAGGTAAGAGAAATCGCAAGGGTGCTGGGTATTCCTGAGCAGATTATAAAAAAAGTGCCGAGTGCCGGACTGTGGCAGGGACAGACTGATGAGGGAGAAATCGGATTTTCTTATGATGTAATCGATGAAACACTACAGGAGATTGAAAAAAATCAAATAAAAGGCGATGTCGCAAAGAAATTGAAATTTAGGATAGAACAAAGTGAACATAAAAGAAAATTGCCGAAGATATGCTACTTAAAAAAATAATGTCAAATTTCAAAACACAAATTAACGAATACGAAATACGAACCACGA
>JAGMEL010000466.1 GCA_023128195.1 Caldifarciminota bacterium
GTTGTTGGACAGATGATATAGCAGCGGCAATCGACTACGCAGCAACTCAGGGAGCAGAAATTGTTTCTATGAGTTTAGGTGGAGATACTCAAGACTCACAGATTCGAAGTGCAATTGACTATGCAGTAGATAAAGGAGTTTTAGTAATAGCAGCAGCCGGAAACGATGGACCAGCAGATGGCAGTATAAATTATCCAGGAGCTAATTTAAAAGTAATTGCGGTAGGGGCGATTGATTTAAGTGAAGATGTACCAAATTGGTCATCTCGTGGTATAAACGATGGCGATTATATAATAGAAGAAAGAGAGGTTGAATTCGGTACACCGGGAGTTGATGTAGAATCAACTTGGAAAGACGGTTGTTATAATGCAATTTCAGGAACATCTATGGCCACACCACATGTTTCGGGGTTGGCTGCTAAATTATGGCAAGACTCAGCTTCTGCCACTAGGAGTTATCTACATAATATTGCCGAAGATATTTGGATCACAGGTGACGATTCAGCTACTGGTTTTGGACTTCCAGTAGCTCCGTAATTGGTTCTTGAGAGGAGAAAGAAGGCGTGTGGATTTAAACGAAATCCCTCATTTTGAGGGATTTTGCTTTGAGAAAAAATAGAATAGGATATAATAAAAATATGACAAAGTTAAAAGATTTAACTAAAAATTCAGTATTGATAATAGTTGTAATTTTCTTAGTTGTAATCGTGATGATTTTTTATAACAAAGAAAAATTATTCTTTTCTTTCATTCATCGTTCAGAAATCTCTAAAGAGATAGTGGAAGACGAGGAATTGCGGAAAAACGGGAATCAATCTGAAACAAAATCGCAGTGGCTTAATAATCAAAAGAAATTATATGAACTTTCTTCAACAAAAGTTAATTTTCTGTTAGAAGAAATTTGGCAGAGGTTTCCGGAAAAAGAAGAAAGATTAAAAGCTTTGGCAATTTTGCATCTTAATACACCTTATCAACTTGGTTGCTTAGGCGAAGAGTCAGGGAGGGATAAAGATCCTATCTTTAGATTGGATGTCACTGACTGTACTGCTTTTATCTTAACTAATACTGCCTTACTTCTTTCCAAGGATTTGGAAGAAGCTCAGGAAATGATGAAATCTTTGAATTATCGGACAGATAAAAATATAATCTTTGAAAACCGGCTTCATTTTACCATTGATCGTAATATAACCTCTCCATATTTTCGCGATATTACTGAAGAAATTGCAGGTATAGATAGAATGATGGCAATAAATCTAGTCTTGAATAAGGTTAAAGAAGATAGCAGCCGTTTAATAGACATTAATTGGGAGAGAGAGGTGGTTCTGAAATATATACCCCACAAATATATTACGGAAAACCTTATTGATAAATTACCTAAATCTGTCGGTATTGCCTTTATCAGGAAAGAAGATGCCCAAATAGGGCTAGATGTAGCCCATGAAGGATTTTTATTTGATAATCAACTGTTCTTACATGCCAGCTCAATAGAGAAAAAAGTCGTGGCCATAAACTTTTGGGATTATTATTTTACTGAAGATG
>JAGMEL010000467.1 GCA_023128195.1 Caldifarciminota bacterium
ACTTTGATCGAATATGCCTTTTCAGGAAGTATCTCAAATACATCTTCATCTGTCCAGTCATCGCCGATAGCAATAATTATATCCCAATTTTCTTTTGAAATCCATCTCAATGCGGCATGCCCTTTGTTTATACCAATACCCTTAACCTCAATTACTTTACTGCCTTCCAAAATTCCAAGATTGAGACTATCAGTTAAATGTAAAAGGGCGTCCTTTAATTCTCCAGCCCTTATCATTGCCAATTTAGGATCAGCTTTTCGGTAATGCCAGACGAGTGAGTACTCTTTTTCTTCAATAAATGAACCAGGTGTTCTATCTACAGAAAGCTCGAAGACTGGTCTTATTTGATCTTTCCACTCATTTCTTAGTGGTTCTGTGAGTTTCCATATTTGTTTTTTTTCTTTAAACCACACACCATGTTCAGCAACGAGACCTAAATCTAATTTCCCAAACCACTGGCTCAATATTTCTTTGCCTCTGCCACTTATGATTACGACTTCGTTTTTCCGTTTACGAGAGAGCAATTTCAAAAGCATTAGTATCTTATTACTCGGTTTTGCCATTTCAGGCCGGTCAGTAAAAGAGGTAAGCGTTCCATCATAATCGAGTAATAGGAGACGGCGTTTACTCTTTGCATAGGCTTTGGTTAATTTTTCTGCAAACTCCGGAGTTAATCTTTTAGCGATCATGTCCTGCTGAATTTTCTTTATATGATACAAACTGTCCATAAAATCATTTGCCCATCTTTCGGCAGTATATCGCTTTAGTCGCGTCTGCATTATCTCATTACGCCTTATCTGTTCCTTCTCTGACATTGAAAGGGCTGTTTTTAATGCTTCTGCGATTTCTCCTTTATTATTGGGGTTTACAATAATTGCCTCACCGAGCTCTTCTGAGGCTCCAGCCATTTCACTGAGAATTAAAACACCCTTGCTATCAGTCTTGGTTGCGATGAATTCTTTTGCTATTAGGTTCATTCCATCCCTTAGGGGAGTAGTAAGGTCCACATTGGCGACATTGTAGAGCGTCACAAGATTGTTAAAGGAAAGAAATCGGTATAAATACCAGATTGGAATCCATCCAATTTTGCTATATTTTCCATTAATTTTGCTAATGAGTTCATCTACCTGTCTCTTGAGCTGCACGTAATGGTCTACGCCTGTCCTTGAGGGAACAGCCACAAGAATAAGAGTGACCTTTTCCCTGTATTCTGGATTTTTTTCTAAAAATAAGTCAAATGCCTCAAGCCTTTGTAATATACCTTTTGTATAGTCTAGTCGATCAACCGACAAAATTATTTTCCGGTCACCAACCTTTTTACGGATTTTATTAATTTCTTTCTGCACTTCAGGTTTGTGCACTGCGTTGGCAAAGTGTTCGTAATCAATCCCCATAGGAAATGCATCTACTTTAACAATACGATTATCAGCAGTAATTTGACCAGGGGTATGTTCGTAGCCCAGAAGACGACGAACGCTTTCAATAAAATGATGCACATAGTCATATGTGTGAAATCCTATGAGGTCTGCTCCTAAAATCCCTTTTACAATTTCTTTACGAAAGGGAAGGAGCCGAAAAACCTCAGAAGATGGAAAAGGAATATGCAAGAAAAATCCTACTGTTGCATCTGGCAATTTTTCTCTTAGAAGTTTGGGTAACAGCATTAAATGATAATCATGTATCCAGATTTTGTCATCTGGTTCAGCAACTTTTATAACCGTTTTAGCAAAGCGTTCGTTTATCTGCTTATAAGATTCCCAAGTACGTTT
>JAGMEL010000468.1 GCA_023128195.1 Caldifarciminota bacterium
TCGCCTAAAAGGAGAAGGTTTTAAACCAGGTGCCTGGAAAAATAAATTTTCCTCATTATAATTATTTTAATGAACTGATCTATTAGCCGATGCTTCTCAATTTTGCTACATCCTAAGCTTTCGTTTGTAAGGCACAAACACCCACCTATTGATTCAATCAATAACCCATCCAAGTAAAAATATTACCTATCAACGGCCATTCGGAATCGGGGTCAGAATAACCCTTAACACCATCATCCCACTGACACTCATCGATAGAATCACTCCCCTCTTCTGTGCCTGGATCTACCGATGACATGAGTATCTTACTACCTCCGGTGCCGTACGGATATTTTACCATACAAATTTGATCAGAACCTTCATCTGTAAAGTAAGCTACTGAAATAGCACCGGGTTGCCCTGCAACATGAGAAGATGTCCATGATATAGCATCATAAGTGTCAGGCAAAGTTGGATCTGATCCATCCCAATGATGTCCATCAGCTGAAGCTTCTTTGTCCCAAAAAGCAACTGAATATACACCTGAGCCGGTGTCAGGATCAATAATTGTCATATCTTCCATTCCATGTTGTGCTGGTGGGGTTAGATCTTGACCTGAATCCCAATAGTTAAGCTCAACACCGACTATTTTTGCTCCACCACCTATACCTATAAAGTCACCGCCATTGGCTAAGAAGGTATCAAGTGTAGGCTTATCTATATAATTGTCCATGACAGTTTCATGACCATTCGGGAATATAGCCATGTTGAATTTGTCAATGGTTATCTCATCATTTGCATGGCTATCATAAGCATAGGGCTCGATTCCCAATGAACGAAGCATTTTCATCGTAGGCCACACAACTCTTGCCGATGTGCCCAAAGTCGCATAAACAGCTGCAGTGTTGCTATGTGGAGGTGGCAAATATCCTGGTCCAACAGTCTTCGTGGGACACAACCAACCCAATATATCTTTCATCATATCCCATTCCGTATCAGGATCTGCCACAGGGCCTGACGGATTATCAGTACCATAATCATCTCCGATAGACCAATCTCTTGAATTGGATAGAACATCACTTTCTTCATATTCTGGATGAGGGCCTGATAAGAAAACTCTTCCATTACCAAATAGAAATTTGATCATGGCAGGTTTCCCATCATATTTGCCCGGTTGTCCGCCAACTTCATAATCATAACGTCCTACAACATCGACCTCAGGAGGTAGTGGGCCACCTTCAGTGCCTGTAAAGTACGGTCCCCACAGATAGCCTATAGTGTAAGTAGTGCCATTCCATGAAAAATCTGGATCTACCATTCTAACAGTAGTAAGAGCATACGGGTCATCAGGATAATCAGAAATATCATCTAGCGGACCTACCGCGTCACCCATTAATAAGTCTAAGTAATATTCGTATCTTGTCGGCTTTCCTCCAGGACCTGGCCAAACAACAACATCTGCAGCGAAATATGCACCGGCACAAAGACCCATATAAGCTCCCCCATTAGAGATAAAATCTCGAATGGCATTTCTCACAGCATCACCCGTGTCAGACGCGTAAAACTCTGTATAAGTTGTCGCATACCCTCCTGGAAAAACTATCAGATCTATAGTATTCAATATATTGTTGTCTAAAATATCACCAGAATCAATCATACGTACTTCCGCTCCAGCGTATTCCAACATCCTTGCGGCAGCTACTGCACACTGCGGGAACGCACCACCACCCTGTAAAGAACCCACATTCTGTACACAGACGACACCGACTTTAGGAGGCACTGCTAATGCATGTGATGTTGTCATCGTTGCAGCCGCAAGCAAAGCCATTATCATAGTTAAACCTTTTGCTTTTTTAAACATTTTGAAAACCTCCTTTCTTTTCGCAAAGTAAAACTCTTGTTTTTTTCACCCTGGATGAATCACCTCTTTTCATTTATAAATTCAGCCCATCAAAAAATTCATAACATATTGAATTTATTAGTAATTTTGGGCTGTCTCAAAATTAATTCACCTCCA
>JAGMEL010000469.1 GCA_023128195.1 Caldifarciminota bacterium
TCTATGATAAGTTTATTGAAATGCTTAAACAAAAGACAGAAAGTCTGAAACTTGGTAATGGCTTGAATGAAGATATCGATGTCGGTCCTCTGGTCAGCGAATCACAGCGTGAAAGTGTGCATTCGTATGTTGAAATAGGGAAAAAAGAAGGCGCTAAATTAATTACCGGCGGAGAATCTTACAAAGAAGGTGAATGTGTTAAGGGATGGTTTTATAAACCAACAATATTTATTGATGTTTTACCAACAATGAGGATTGCGCAGGAAGAGATATTCGGACCGGTTCTTTCAGTAATCAAGGCAAAGGATTTTAAAGAGGCGATTGAAATACTCAACAACACGGTCTATGGTTTATCTTCAAGCATTTATACCAATGATTTGAACAACGCACATAAGGCAATCGAGCTTGCTGAAACGGGCATCGTATATATTAATGCACCTACAATAGGTGCTGAATGTCATATGCCTTTTGGTGGTATGAAGAATACGGGAAACGGGCATCGAGAAGGCGGCTGGACTGCATACGAAATATTCACTGAGATAAAATCAATTTACATTGACTACTCGGGTTCATTACAGAAAGCACAGATTGATACGTGGGAATAATAGGCAAATTAAATGAGACTTAGGCTTATGGAGCTCACCAGTAGGTGAGCGCTCATAAGTCTGTAGTCGAATTTAACCCCGCACCTTGTTCGGCATAAGTATGCAGATAAACCACTATTTCTTCCTGGGGTTCTATAGAATGCATAATGAATGCGTATACATTAAGCAAAACAAGGTGCGGGGTTAATTCACAGACGTCATTGACATCAAAGATATCAATGACTACGATTTATGTTCACGGAGTTTACCCTGAGGTAGTCGAAGGGTTTCATAAATCGTCTGTTCATTAAAAGTAAAAATAATAAAATTGAGGATATATGACGAAAAAAATTATAAAGAAACCTGATATAAAAACTGCATTACCCGGGCAAAAGGCGAAAGAGGTTTTAAGACAGGAGAGTAAATATGTTTCTCCTTCATACACGCGTTCTTACCCATTGGTAATCGAAAAAGGTAGTGGTGTATGGGTAACTGATATTGACGGAAATACTTTTCTGGATTTTTCATCTGGCATTGGTGTTGTTGCGACAGGACACAGCCACCCGGAAGTTGTCGACGCAATCAAGAAACAGGCAGCTAAATTTATCCATATGTCAGGTACTGATTTTTATTATACTGTGCAAGCAGAACTGGCAGAAAAGCTTGCGGAGATTGTTCCTGGAGCAAAAAACAAGAAAGTCTTCTTTTGCAATTCCGGAGCTGAGGCAGTAGAGTGTGCAATGAAACTTGCCCGCTATCACACAAGACGACCGGGGTACATCGCATTTACCGGCGCATTTCATGGCAGGACATTTGGTGCTTTATCATTAACCGCATCCAAAGCTGTTCAAAAAAAATACTTTACGCCATTATTAGCCGGTGTCACACATGTTCCCTATGCCTATTGTTATCGCTGTCCATTCCATCTTGAATACCCATCTTGTGACCTGGAATGTATAAAATATATTGATGAAGTGATTTTTAAGAAGGTAGTGCCACCCGAAGAAATCGCTGCAATATTTGTCGAACCAATACAGGGAGAAGGCGGTTACATTGTTCCTCCTAAGAGATTTATCCCGGCACTTAGAAAACTATGTAATAAATATGATATTCTGCTCACTGACGATGAGGTCCAGGCAGGCATGGGTAGAACTGGAAGAATGTTTGCTATTGAACATTTTAATACAAAGGCTGATATATACTGCATTGCTAAGGGGATTGCTTCAGGTCTGCCTCTGGGTGCATGTGTGTCAGGATCCAGTATTATGGACTGGCAGCCTGGTGCCCATGCCTCGACATTTGGTGGTAATCCTGTATCTTGTGCTGCGGCTTTAAAAACGATTGAACTTTTAGAGCACGGGCTTATTGAAAATGCCGCAAAAATAGGTAGGATCGCAATGAAGAGACTTCGGGATATGGAAAAACAATATGATTTTATAGGTGATGTTCGAGGTAAAGGACTGATGATTGGCGTAGAACTTGTTGCTGATAAAAAAACCAAAGAGCCGGTTAATGATAAACGCGATGCAGTTGTTTACGAAGCATTTAAACAGGGATTATTATTATTGGGCGCAGG
>JAGMEL010000047.1 GCA_023128195.1 Caldifarciminota bacterium
CACAAAATGCAGTAATCAATAATTACTCAAAACCAATAATTAATAATGGTAATAAAATAATCATTACTGATGGCCGCCATCCTGTGGTTGAAAAAATATTGGAAAAGGGCTCTTATATACCAAATGATGTTTTGATAGACAGAAATGCTAATCAGATTTTGATTATCACAGGTCCTAATATGGCAGGAAAATCGACCTATCTGCGTCAGGTTGCACTAATAACAATTATGGCACAGATTGGTAGTTTTGTACCGGCAAAAGAGGCAAAAATCGGTATTGTTGATAAAATATTCACTCGGATAGGCGCAAGTGACGATATCTCAAGGGGTGTAAGTACGTTCCTTGCCGAGATGATGGAGACCGCAAATATTTTGAATAATGTAAGCGAAAAAAGTCTTGTAATACTGGATGAAGTAGGCAGGGGAACCTCGACCTATGATGGACTCGCCCTGGCATGGGCTGTTGTTGAGTACCTGCACAACAACAAAAAGCCAAGGACTCTTTTTGCCACACATTTTCATGAACTGACCAGGATTGATGATTTCTTGCAAGGTGTTAAGAATTATAATTTTTTTGTTAAAGAATGGGGTGACGAAATCATATTTTTGCGCAAGGTTAGCCCCGGCCCGAGTGACCAATCCTATGGCATTCAGGTAGCAAGACTTGCTGGCCTTCCTGAATCAGTTGTCAAGAGAGCAAAACAGGTTTTAACGAATTTTGAACAGGGCGAGGTTTTTAGTGTCAGGAGATTGAAAAAGACCAAATTGACTCAGCAGGATCTGTTTGTCGACAAATAAGTACTGAAATTTCGGGGAAAAGGGGAATTTAGGTGATTTTACCTCTTGACGTTTTATCTTTTTTAATTATAATAAACTAATGACAAATTAGATTGTCTAAATTATAGTAATATTTCCCCTCCCGGTCGCGACCTGCGGGTCGCGGCCGGGATTTTTTGTAGAGGTTACCCTACCCCGAGTTTCTTCACCTTTGGGTTTTTCTTTTTTATGGCATTTCTTGTGTCTACAATCAAACGGGAATGTTTTATAACAAAATCATAGCTATAAACAGAATGGTCAGTGAGTATTACAGCAACATCATATTTTTTCAGTTCTTTTGAAGTAAGCCGTACTGATTTGATTTTTTTGTTGTCGATTAACATTTCTGTAACATAAGGGTCATTATATCTTATTAATCCAACCCGGGGTTTGATTATTTTATATACCTTTATTGCTGGTGAATCCCTCAGGTCAGAAATATCTTTTTTAAATGCCATGCCGAGGAGAAGGACTTTTGCCTTGCTCGGACAGACACCTGATTTGCTTAATGCATTAATGATTTTGCTTACAACAAAATAGGGCATGTCTTCATTTATTCGGGCTGATAGTTCAATGAACACAGTATGAAAATCGTATTCCCTTGCCTTCCAGGAAAGATAATAGGGATCTATTGGTATACAGTGCCCGCCAACACCAGGACCCGGGTAGAACGGCATATAGCCAAAAGGCTTACTCTTTGCCGCTTCAATGACCTCCCAGATATCAATGCCGCCCATCCTTTCACATAGTTGTGCGAATTCATTGACAAGAGCAATATTTACGTTTCTAAAGGTGTTTTCGAGTAATTTTGTCATCTCGGCTGCTCTTGGTGATGATACAGGGTACACTTCACTAACGAACTGAGTGTAGAATAATGTCGCAAGTTCTGTACATTTTTTTGTAACGCCGCCAATGACCGTAGGGGTATTCACAACTCCAAATCTTTTATTGCCGGGATCGATTCTTTCCGGACAGAAAGCAAGATAAAAATCACGACCTACCTTGAGCCCGGATTCACGCAATATCGGTAGTACAACTTTTTCAGTTGTTTCAGGATAAGTCGTGCTTTTTAGGATAACAAGCTGCCCTTTTCTTAATGTTTTTGCAATTTCCTCGGTGCTGTTAATGACTGGTTTTAGATCGGGTTCTTTATTTTCATCGACCGGTGTTGGAACACAGATAAGAATGATATCACAGAGTTTTAATTGTCGAAAATCAGTTGTTGCTTTTATTTTCTTGTTTTGGGTAAATTTTCTTAATTCAGATGATTCAACGTCATTTATAGCAGAAATACCGTTATTTATTTGTGCCACCCATTTTTTATTAATATCAAATCCAATGACCTTGGCGCCTTTATTAGCGATTTCTACTGTCAGAGGGAGACCAACATAACCAAGTCCAATTACGCCAACTTTTATTTTTTTTCTTTTAATTAATGTATTCAACATACAACTCTCCTTTGTAATTTAAACAAGTGTATTATATATTATTTTTGATTTTAATCAAGAGGCATGGTATCCATCGTTGACAAAACAGAAATTATGTTTAAAATAAAGTGTGGAACAAACACAGGTAATGGATTTTGCAAAGGAGATAGCAGTTGGTTTTAAAGCGGCAAAGTCCTATCCACCAGGACATCCGGTTATGGAAAAGTTTGTTAACAATACAATGGCGAAGTTAGCTCAACTTCTTACTGAACTTCCTGAATTTTCAATGTATTTTTTTGAAAAGACAATAATATTTCAGGATATGAGGATTGATGTAGTTAAAAATCCAGCAGTTTTATCTTTGCTTGAGACCTTAAGAAAAAATGAAATTAATAGTCTTACGTTTAATGTCGGCATACAGATGGAAGATATAAAAAATCTCTATGAAGTTCTGAGTACCCCCAAGTTAAAAATGAGACAGTATGGTGATGCTGCTACAATGTTGAGGTCCAAAGGGACCGAGAAGGTAAAAATAAATGCTGTAAAATTTGGTGTCCAGACAGGGACTACAAATACAACAAAGATAGAGCCAGAAAATGGTTATACGGGAATTCTTGAAAGCATTAAAAAACTTGAGGATTTGGTGGGAAAAGGTATTTCAATGCTTGATATGAAAAGTAAGCTTGAAACGGTGACAAAGGATATTGGAGAGATTCCAAAAGATGCCTGGCAACCTTATAGTGAATCAGTGGCAAAAATATTAGAAAATCTACCGAGTGAACACCGGATTGAAATATTGCAGGGAATTGAGTTAAAGCCATTTGTTCTAAAATTATTTTCAAACCTTAACGATGAAACCCTGGTGAAATTAATTGTTACCATGACAGAACATCAAAAAAAAGCTGAAGTTAAGAATGTTCTCAATGTGCTTGGTAAAGATAAATTTTCGAATATAATGCCGACATTAAAAGAAAAAATTCCTGATCTTTATGAATACCTTGCCCAGATTGGCCTACTTTTGAGCGAAAAGATGTCATCGACCATTTCCAAAGATGATCTGCGTATATCGATTAGACCATATTATAATATGCTTGATTCACAGAACGCGCAGATTAGAGAAGAAGGGCTGAGGTCATTAGTTACCCTCGCTGATCGTTTTACTGGACAAAAAAATTATGAACTGGTAAAGGAGATTGTTTCAAGAATATCTTTGGCAATTGCTCAGGAATCCATTGACGAGGTTATTTTTAATTTAATTGATAATCTAATTAGACTTTATCAAACTAATAAAGCTCATAATCAAGACAAACTCTGTCTATCTATTTTAGAGCCTTTTAGAAAAATCGTAGGCAGGGAAGAGCTTTCACAAACAGATAAGAAGAAGATCATTAAATTCTTTAGTGAAACTGGTAATCCCGTAGTTTTGCCAATGCTCTTTTCATTTTTATGGGAAAGCGGCATCTATCCTGATGTTCGGTCTGCAATCGTGAAATTTAGTAAAGATGCTGCAACTGAGGCGCTTTTAATGCTAAAGGATGCAGAAGATTATTCTCTAAGAATGAAGCTTATTGATATTATAAAAAATATTGGAGAATATGGTATCAAGGCATTAGTTGATAATCTTGGCATCTCTGAATGGTATGTGAGAAGGAATATTATTTTAATTTTAGGTGAAATCGGTGATAAAAGTGTAATTGATCATATGGTTCCCTTATTAGAAGATAAAGAAGATAGGGTCAGGCTTGAACTTGTAAAGGCATTCACGAAATTAGAGTATGAAAAAGGACTTATAAAAGCCTTAAATGATTCGTCTGTAGAGGTGAAAGCTGAGGCACTAAGGGGATTAAGAAAGAAAATCAGTGTTGAAACAGTACAGGAGCTGCTTCCTTTGTTCAAAAAGAAAGGTGATGCCATACACATTGAACTTTTGAAGATCATCGCCGAAAAGAAAATTACAAAAGCCGCCGAATCTATTGCAGAATTTTTACAGTCGTTAGAATTAAGAGATGATTCTACAGCTCAGAGCTTAAAGGAATTAGGGGTTACTACATTATATAAATTAGATGCTGATAATATCAAAATACTTCTTAAAGGCTTCACACTTTCAAAAGATAAAATGTTGGCGAATTTAGCTGTTGCAGCGTTAAAAAGAATCACCTGATGTGCCGAACATTCCATAGACGCACAAATTCCAAAAGTCTCTGTGTACTCTGCGTTTATTTTATACCCTCTGTGTTACAATGATTGCGGTAATTGATTTTGGTTCTCAATACACCCAGTTAATTGCACGTCGGGTAAGGGAATGTCATGTATATTCTGAAATCTTCAGTTGTTACACAGATATTAATGATATTGATAAAAAGAGTCTTGAAGGTCTGATTCTTTCTGGAGGTCCGAATAGTGTTTATCATACCCGAGCAAAATCCTTTAAGCATTTTTTTAATCTCAATGTACCTATTTTAGGTATATGTTATGGTATGCAGCTCGCTGCACAAATACTTGGTGGCAAGGTGAGACACAGTAAAAAAAGGGAGTATGGTCATGCGTGTATATCTGTGAGGACAAGCTCCATCTTTTCAAAATGTCCAAAAAGATTTAATGTTTGGATGAGTCACGGCGATTCGGTCGTGAAACTCCCTCACGGTGCAAGGATTATTGCATGGACCGAGACAACACCTATTGCTGCTTTTCAACTGGGACCAGTATATTGTCTGCAGTTTCATCCTGAGGTTCACCATACACAATTTGGTTTTACGATAATAAATAATTTTCTAAACAAAACATGTAAGGCAAAAAGAACCTGGACCATAAACAGATTTGTGCAAGATGAGGTCAGGAAAATAGGCAAAATTGTTGGAGATGAAAAGGTGATATGCGCAGTCAGTGGTGGTATAGATTCAACTGTTGCGGCGGCGCTAACCACTAAAGCAATAGGGGATAATCTTATTGGTGTTTTCGTGGATAACGGTCTGTTGAGAATGGATGAAAAAGAAGAGGTTCGTAGTATTATAAGTCCCCGCATCAATCTTAGGGTAGTCAATGCCAAAAAAAGATTTCTCTCAAGGTTATTAAAGGTAAAGAGTCCGGAACGAAAAAGGAAGATCATAGGCAATGAGTTTATAAAGATATTTGAAGCCGAGGCGAGGAAAATCAAAGGCATCAGATATCTTGTTCAAGGTACATTATATCCTGATGTTATTGAGTCAGGTAAAGGTATTGGCCCATCTGCAATTATAAAAAGCCATCACAATGTCGGGGGTCTGCCCAAAAAAATGAGACTGAAAATTATCGAACCGCTAAGGTTTCTATTTAAGGATGAGGTGAGACAAATTGCCCGGGTACTTAAATTGCCGTCTTCATTTATAGAGCGAAAACCGTTTCCTGGACCTGGCCTTGCTGTGAGAATTGTGGGTCCAGTTACTGAAAAAAGATTGATGCTCTTGAGACAGGCAGATAAAATTTTATTAGAGGAAGCTCGCAGCATTAAAAAGTATAAAGATATCTGGCAGATATTTGCAGTCCTTTTGCCTCTCGGTAGTGTCGGGGTAATGGGTGATAAACGAACCTATGATTCAGTATGTGCTATCAGGGCAGTTTATAGTGAGGATGGTATGACTGCAGATTGGGTAAGACTTCCCCAGGAATTTCTCAACAGAGTATCCAGGAGAATAACCAATGAAGTAAGGGGTATTAATCGTGTTGTTTACGATATTACCTCTAAACCACCATCAACAATAGAATGGGAATAAAGATTTTTTATATTTTATCAATTATCTATGGCATTGTCAGTGGTCTTGGGTTTTTTAAGAAGGAATTGCCATTACATTTTCTCTACATCTTTTTAGTAATTATTGCATTCTACTACCTATATTATACCTATAAGAAAAAAATTGATTTTTTTCATACGATTATTGCTTGTATTATTGTCAACCTATCTGTTCAGCTAACAGGTGGCATCAGGTCACCTCTATTTTTTATCTATCCAGTCATCTTATTGATTATCGGATACAAAGAGAAGTATCGAAATTACTGGATTGTTGTGTTGTCTTTGTTCAGTGTTGAGATTCTGTCTTC
>JAGMEL010000470.1 GCA_023128195.1 Caldifarciminota bacterium
TATGTGTCAAGGGAGATACTTGATTGTGATATTCTTGTATCGCTCCCTAAATTCAAGCTTCATAATTTAACGACAATGAGTATTGCAATAAAGAATCACTTTGGTATTATTCCGGGTGGTTTAAAAGCCTATATCCACTCGCTTTTTCCTAAGATAAAGGATTTCAGCAAAGTACTGCTGGAAATCTACAGGCTTAGACCACCAGATATAATCATTGTTGATTGCCTCAATATTATCGACGCCAAGGGTAAAAGGTTCACCCCAGGAAAGATTATAGCTGGAGATAATGGCCATGCAATCGATTATACCTGTGCACTGATGGCTGGTATTAACCCGTATCTCATTCCAACACTCAAAATTGCAAGGGATAATGGATTTTTTGATCCGACCAAGATTGAGTTTATTGGTGAGATCGAACGATTAAAGAAATATTCAGTACCTTTCAGGTTTCCGCTCAGGAACTCAATTGCCGAGTCAATTGGTTGGTTACTTTACAGGATTTGGCTGAGCAGGGTGCCGGTTATCGATTATTCGATTTGCTCAGGATGCCTATCCTGTGAAAATGTTTGTCCAAAAAGAGCAATAAAAAAGCTGAAAATAGATTATAAAAAATGTATAAAATGCTATTGCTGTATCGAAGTCTGCCCAACCCGGGCAATAACCACAAAATTTAAGATCTAACACTTACAAAAGTAGACAGTAGGTAGTAGACAGTAAACAAAGATAAAATAATCTCCCCCTCTCCAAATCTCTTTTCTCCTTGTCTCCCAGTCTCCTTGTCCCCGTTTCTGAGAAAGCGGTTGCAATTTTTCACAATTTTTTCACACTCGATTAATATAATAGAGTAGACAAAGGAGGAATTATGAAAAAGTATGCTCTGATATTAGGTATGATAGTTTGCCTTATTGCAGACCCCAAAACTGGAGCACAATCTTGCCGTGCGTTTCAGATAAAAAGGCATAATATAAACCAGGTTGAGATGTGTATATCAAACTTCGGTCAATTTGGCAAAGATTACAGTGGTTATAATCATGGTTGCTGGTGGCCCATAGGCAACGGCCAAAATTACATCAATGGTGCTGGTATATGGTTTGGAACTGTCGATTCGATTACTGGTGATACCCTGGTGACAATTGGTTATGGTCCTAGTGGTGGACAATCTGAGTTTGTCCCAGGTCTTAAAGACATGCCAATCAGTCATCCCAATGCTATCATATATATGTACCCTGATCCCTGGCCTGCACCACAAGATACCTTTCCCATGGCACCCCAGGAACCTGTTTCTCATCAAGATTCCTGGTGTTGTTTTAATGACTGCGATTCTATGTATCATATGGCTGGAGATACAAGACCAATTGAAATTGAGATTTATCAAACGGTTTATGCCTGGGATGAACCAGCAATTGATGATGTTATTTTTATGACCTATAACGTGAAAAATGTTTCAGGATATAATCTTAAAGATTGTTATATTGGGATTTCTGTAGATTCAGATAGTGATGAATTTCAAAGAGAATATCAAAATACGGCAATAATTAAAAGAGTTTATTTTATCAATGGTGCACTATATGTAATTGACAACTTAGCTTATCAATGGACTTATAATGACTCGAATCCTGGCATAGGCGCAATTGGTTTTGATTTTTTACAGACACCATTTGATCTACAGTGGGGAGCTGACAAGGATAATGATGGAATTCCTGACCAATATGAAAGGGACAGTTCATATTACTGGAATAATGTACCATTAAACAAGTGGGATGTTGATAATGATGGTGTTCCAGACTGGCGCGATGCTTCTGAAAATCCGCAATTAGAAATGACTGCATTTAAGAGATTTACTCTTGACTTAGAACCGGGCAGAGATAATGAGCGTTATTTGACTCTGGCTGGTTACAATTACATTACCGGTCAATACGAACCCTATGATACAATAATTCCACCTCCTGGTGAAGACTCAAGATTTCTTATATCGAGTGGTCCCTTTGATCTTGATGTTGATTCAATAATAACCATGACATTAGCAGTTATCCTGGCTGATTATGGAATTGATGCTACACCGCCTGCAGAGACCTGTTTAGTCATAACTGATCACTGGGCACAGTGGCAATATGATATGAGCTGGTTTTTATCAGTTGAAGAAGAAGCTTGTTTTGAAATAGTAACCACAAATTTAATAATTAGCCCCAATCCAATGTGCAGGAATACAAAAGTCTCTTTTTCTCTATCTAAATCAGGCCATGTTTCTCTTAAATTATACAATACCATTGGTCAACTGGTAAAAGAGATTATGCAGGAACATATGAGTACAGGAAAATATAATATTGATCTGAATACAAAAGGACTTAGCCAGGGAACATATTTTCTTGTGCTTGAAACTCCTGATAATAAAAGTTCGAGATCCTTAGTTATTCTACGCTGAAACCGCTGAAACCACAGAAAAATCACTGAGCGCGCTGAATTGGTTAATTAATTAATTGAAGATTGGTTAATTTTGAGATTTCTGGATTCCCCAGAAATCTTCGATCACAAAGATGGAACATAGATTACACAGATTTTCCCATCTTCCCAACTTCCTATTTTCAAAACTTCCTTTTTCTCCCTTGTCATTTGAAATTTCTTTCCTCTTTTCCCATCTTCCCAACTTCCTAATTTCAAAACTTCCTTTCTCCCCGCTTCTCTTTGTCTCCGTTTCACCGTTTCTCCCCATCTCCATATCTCCCCCTCTCCCTGTCCCCTTGTCTTTGTCCTATTGCTTGACATGCATTTTTATTTGATTAATATTATTCATGACCGAGGGAAAGGAGAATATAATACTTCTCAGTAAACTTCAAACGCCGCAAATAAAAACAAAAACATTGTATCGCAAGCGTCTAATAAATCTATTGTCCAAAAATCTGAACAAGAAGATTATACTCTTATGTGCTGGTGCAGGTTATGGAAAAACAACCCTGTTATCTCAATTTATTTCGAGAAGAAAGATTTCTTATGTTTATTATCATCTTGAAAAAGGTGATGCTGAACCTGTGGTGTTCTTTTCATATTTGATTGCAGGTATAAGAAAAATCGCACCTGGGTTTGGAAAGAAATTTGAAACCTTGAGCCGTTTTTTTAATTATCCACAAAGATATTTAGATATAATAGCTGGTACTTTTATAAATGAAGTTATTAAATATATAAAACATGACTTATACATCATCTTAGAAGATTATCATGCATCTTATCCTTCTGAGCAGATAGACAGGGTCTTGGCTTATTTACTGAAGCACCTCCCTTCGCATTTACATTTTTTTATTACTTCAAGAGAAGTACCGCCGATTTCCATGTCTCAATTACGGACTCGGGATGAGATTTTTGAATTGAATAGTCAGGTCCTAAGATTCACGAAAGAGGAAATAAAAAATCTTTTTGGCTCGGTATATTCTATAACTCTGAAGGAATCCGAGCTCGAGTGGATTGAAGAACATTCAGAGGGCTGGCCTACAAGCTTGAGATTAATGCTACAGTCATCCAATTATCTTGAGGGTATTAAATCTTCAAGTTATGTCAGAAGAATATTGGACAGCTATTACCAGTCCCAATCTAATTTATTCAATTATTTTGCGCAGGAGATTTATAATCAAGAATCCAAAGAAATAAGACGATTTTTATTGGATTGTTCGGTTCCTGAATGGCTTACTCCAGAATTATATGATGCGGTCACGAGGCAGAAGAATT
>JAGMEL010000471.1 GCA_023128195.1 Caldifarciminota bacterium
ACAATAAATGGGTAATGTATGGGGGCTCCGCGCTTCGCATTATTCATGGACTTGACCGAATGTCAGTTGATTTGGATTTTGAAGTTTCTGAAATGGTAACAAAAGATTTTCTGGATAAACTAAAGAAAGAAATTGAAGATCATTTTTCCCGTACGTATAGTACATATTCAGGCTTTTTGACTGCAAAGATCGTCACAGGAAGAGGCTTGCTGCTGAAGTTCAATATCGGTGCGGCATTAAATCTTAGCCATCCCTCAAATCAGGTGCATGTCAAAGTTGATCTTAATCATTTTACTGCTCCCAAAACGGTTACTGAACGCTATCCTATCAATAGAGATCAGTTATCCTTTGTAATTGTAACCTATAATATGTCGACTCTCATGGCGAGTAAGGTGGCCGCAATTTTTTTGCGCGGGATACGTGGTGTGGGCAAGGCTCTTTATGAAGAAAAAGGCCGTGATATTTATGATCTTCTTTGGTATATGGAGAAAAAGATATTGCCTGACCTTGATTATCTGATGACTAAAAATGTGGAGGAAGCCAAAGATTTGCGGACACTTTTCGATAAGCTCACAGTCAAAATGAACGCTGTCAGCGATGCAAACCTTAAGCAAGATCTTTTGCCGCTTTTTGTAAACCGTACCTACATTGAAGATTGGCTCACAAACTGGAGAGAAAGCTATTTACGTCTTTTTGATGCGTATAGAATCTGTGCTGTAACAACATTAGAAAGCGTGCGAGTACACCAGCACTTCGACACAGATAATTTTTCGTTTACATTTACCTACAATACCGAAGAGGAAGGAAAGTCTTGCCGGATACGATATGTCGTAAGCGAATACTGGATTGAATTTCGGGAAGGGGATTTGACGATTAAAATAGATGGCAACATAAATAAAATTATTAAAATTACTCGTGACGGCGTAAGTAGTCAATCCCTCCCGGAAGACAAGCTCAAGCAGTACGCCACTCTCTTCTACCAGAAAACTGAGAATTATTTGAAAAAGACAAACCGAATCATACTTGGTAGGAGTATTGATACCAAGCTCATTAGGATGACGGCAAATCACTTAAACCAGAAAGAACAGATCGTTCTCAATAAATCGGCGTTGTTGTCTTGTGAGCTTAAGGATTTGTTAAAATAATAGGAGGTGTCTATGAACGGTCAACTAAACGATATAATCTGACACAGACAGCAAGAATATTAGGGACTCATCGCGGAACTTTGCATTACTGGATTAAGAAAGGCTGGATTAAACCAAGACGTGATTATAGGAATTATCCAGTTTTTACAGTTTTAGACATTGAAAATCTGATAAGATGGAAAAATACGATAAAATAGGGTTAAAAAAGTATTGAAAACGTATTGTTGTCATATACATTCGTCGGCTTAGACAGCTTTAGACACTCAAACTAAAATTTATAACATATTGATATGAAAGAAGATACAAAGAAAATTTACCTGAGGACATTTGGATGACCGTTGGCCTCGTTATAGTAGGACTATGACGCAGATGGCTGAAGCGGTGGTAGGGGAGACGTGATTGTTTAAAATCCTTCCGAAATGACAATCCTACATTGACAAAACAGCGGCAATTTAAGCCCTCTGTATTTTTGTCACAAAAACTGTATACTTTTTGCGACAAAATAGGCCCCTGAGATAATTCATAACTTGTTTGGGAACAAGTAGTTATATTGATATTCTGTTATGTGAGGGGTATTAGGCTTGGTCTAAATGTCCACTAATCGCAAATGTCCACTGGATAGTGGACATTTTATATCTATCAACTACGCTTTTCAGCTCATAAAAGAAAGATATTGACAAAAAGTTGGTTTAAGGGTATATTATTTTTAGTTTTAGATAAGTGCACTGGGAAGCAGAAATATGAAACCAAAAATAAACGAATATAATGGGCTTACACCCAATGAAATAAACCTTCTGGCCCGGTTTGAGTATGAAGGCAAAGATGTTTATACCCGCAAAGATATTATTTCTTTTTGTGCTGGTGAAAAGAACGTAGATTATCTCATCAGGAGACTTTTGATAAAAAACAGGTTAAAGAATATTGTTAAGAATGTATATTTGTTT
>JAGMEL010000472.1 GCA_023128195.1 Caldifarciminota bacterium
TGAAGACTGCTTTACGAAGTTCATTAACTAGGTACGCCTTGCTCGGGCGTCTTTGTTTTGGATGTAAAAGTTCAATTGATTTCATATTACCACTTTATGAAACTCCCTTAGGAAGATCTATTTTTTTCTCTTTTTTATACTCTTCACGGAATGTTATAATGTATTTTCTTAAATCTAGTTGAATACTATCATAAATATTTCTCCAGTGTTTATTGCAAATATTATTTATAATTCCTCTTAATTCTTGATCATGAGTGTATATTTCGTTCGCTTTCAAATATATACCTAAAGCATAGATATACAAATCTACTGATCCCAATGCAATATACCGAGTTACAATTTTGGCAATTTCTTTAACATCTTGTATTACATCACTTTCTTTTTCAGGATTATTAAATTCAATATCATCTTGGGCAAGTTTCTGTTTTATATCTTCCCAGTTCTTAGCTACCTTCTCCTCATAATTAAATTCTATCTGCATTCTAAAAAGTTTCTTCTTACGAATTATATATGGAATTCCTTTTCTTGTAAGTTCTATATCAAAAGTTCTATCTAAAAAGACGTCCAGGAGTTCTATCTCGCTCAGAAGAGAAAACCATATCTGCACATTATTAAATTCTTCAATTTTGCTTTCTAAATAGTTAAAAAACTTATAGCCCTCTTTAATGCCCCCTCTTCCTTCAAAATATAACTGTGTATCTTTTGTATTTTTTATTTCTCTAAATCTAGTCTTAAGTTCTTCAACTGTGGTCCCAAGTGCTACTTTTACCGTTGTACAACTTTGAACATACAATGACAACGCAGTCATTGCGTTTGTATCTATGAGGATAACAAATGGTATGTTACTCTCTGTCATTTTCAGATTCCTCCTTGCTGATTTGGAGGGGGTATAATTTGTTTATTATCTTTTCAATGAAGTCCATTGTGATAGGGGCTTCTACTTTTTCTTCCACTGCTCTCGCAAGAGTGAAAAAACATATTCTTACTAATGGGCGGGGCAATCTGATGTCAGGGCGTTCCAGAACCTTTTCAATATCTCCGGGAAAAGGAAAGAGACTATCTCGATAGTCTTTAAAATCATCTTCATCTCTTGCTATATTTAGCCACCATTTTATTAGCTCTTTAGATTCCTCTACAGTTAATGGTTCAAGTCTCAATATAGTTTCTTTTTCTTGGTGTGTAAATCTTTGCCACAGTGCAGGGTTCATCTTTCTCGTCTCCTCAACGGCCTCCATAGTCATTGCGGAGATTATCCATAAATTCTCTTTTTCAGATATATCAATCAGACTCCTCAATGTGGCAAGATATTCGTAAGTTTGCTTATGAGACATCCTTTTAGGGAATGCAATCTCTTCAAATTCATCTATAAGAAAAGCAACACCTTCAACACCATAAATTTTAATTATAGCATTTATTACCGCTTTAAAATATTTTGATTCTTCTCTCTCTGCTACCAAACCTTTAGTGCCAACAACGAAATCCCTATATGAAAAATAAGGCTTAGACGCGGTTTCTACAACCATCAGACCCAGTTTATACGCTACTTCTCCATCATCTGTCAAGTTTAGATTCTTTTTTATTACATCTGAAAGTTCCCCTACTTTTCTTTCTCTATCTGCCCTTGTTTTTAAAGTAGTTAACATATCACTAAAACTCATAGGG
>JAGMEL010000473.1 GCA_023128195.1 Caldifarciminota bacterium
AGACCAAAGCCCAAGGGTAACTTCCGACGGCAATCGTAGTAATCACCGCATTGGTTGCGCCATTAATCACCGTGACATTAGCGCTCAACTGATTAGCACAGTAGATCTTGTTATTGATTGAGTTCCAGCATAAAGCCTGAATATCTCCTCCAGCCGGAATCCTTGCAATCTTTTCATTTGTTGCACCATCAATTGCAATCACACAATCACCATTATAACCGCCTACATATATCGTATTATTAGTTTCATTATAGGTGAAGGCTTGTGGATTATGAACCCCGCAAAGAGAATCCGGCACATAGATTGTTGTTTCAAGCCATTGGCCTGATAAAAGCAGTGGTAATAAAAAAAGGAAAAGGGTAATGATAAATACATGTTTCTTGTTATTAGCCATTTTCACCTCCTCTTTATTCAGTGTTAGCAAGTATACAGAAAATTATAGAAATATATTATATAGTATTATATTATTATAATAACATCTCATTGGATGTCAAGGGTTCGGGGTCATAACTGGCGTTCCTACGAATACAAAATATCCCGATTTTTCATATTGAAACATATAATGATCAATAAATCGAGGATCCCGCTTTGCGGGACGAATAACGAATACGATTTTATCCGTTGACAATAGACATTTTTTATATATAATAGTTTGAATGAGAATACTTCTCTGCGGAATGGGAAATAAGGAGCGGGGTGATGATGGTTTTGGTCCTTATATTGTAGAGAATATTCAAGAGACCGATAACATAAAGAAGATTGATTGTAATATCTATCCTGAAAATTATCTTAACAAAATTATTGCTTTACATCCTGACCTGATAATTTTTTTAGATACAATAAAAAAACAAGATTTAAGGGTTATTCTTTTAAAAAACAAAGAGATATTACAAGGCAGTCCAATCTCGATTTCGACGCACAATCTACCATTTAGCGCTATTTATCAGTATCTCAAAGAAAATACTAATGCCCATATATGGTTTTTAGGCGTTAAGCCCTATTCTTATGAGAGATTGAGTGATAAAACAATAACTATTGCCAATCGGATTATTGACTTTTTAAATTCACTTGACGGGCAAAAAAAATTAAGTATAATAAAAACTTATGAAACTCTTACTACTACCCTCAGATAATATTCAACATTTTATAACAAGATTAGCAGAAAATGGTTCAGTATTTTATCCTGTTATTGAGGATGATAAGGTACATTTAAATAAATTCGATAAGGATAAAAAATTTGAACCGAACTTTGAAAAAATAAGAACAGTAGAAACTACAAAACACTTTTTGTTCCCAAGCCGGGATGTCGTGGCAAAGTTTCCAAAGGACGTACAAAAAAAGACAGAACGGCAATATCTTGTTGGAATCAAAAATTGTGATTTAAGGGGAATCGATGTTTATGATAGAGTATTTTTGAATTGGGAGCCTGTTGATTTTGGCTATAAACAAAGAAGGGAAAATACTATTATCATCTCTGCAGATTGTCCAGAACCAGAAGACTGTTGTTTTTGTAACCTTGTTGGTTTGAACCCATTTTGTGAAAGTATCTCTGATATCAATTTTACTCAGGTTTCTTCCGGGTTACTATTTGAAGCCATTACAAAAAAAGGCGATGAAATTATAAATAAGATGCAGGACTTATTCACTGGAGCGAGTAAAGAAGTTCAACAGCAAAGGGATAAAATTCGGAAGGATGCAATTAATAAGCTTAAAAAAATTAATAAGAAATCCTTTAAAAAGGATTTACC
>JAGMEL010000474.1 GCA_023128195.1 Caldifarciminota bacterium
CTTGTTAACAAGACCAATCCTCATTGCCTCCTGGGCATCAATCAAATCTCCAGTAAATATCAACTCTTTTGCCTTGCCAACACCGACCAGCCTTGCCAGACGCTGGGTTCCTGCATGTCCAGGGATCAATCCAAGTTTTACTTCAGGCTGACCAAATTTAGCCTTTTCTGAGGCAATCCTTATATCACATGCCATGGCAAGCTCACAGCCAGAACCCAAAGCATAGCCATTCACTGCCGCTATAACAGGTTTTTCAATATTCTCTATATACGATAAAACACGCTGACCAATCTGGCTATACTCCCTTGCCTTTAGAGAATCCATCTCAGCCAATCGTGAGATATCAGAACCTGATACAAAAGATTTGCCTTCGCCAGTGATAATTATCACCAAAATATCCTTATTATCATTAAATTCTTTCACTGCTTTTTCAATCTCAAGAATTGTCTCAACATTAACTGCGTTGAGAACATCAGGACGATTAATCTTCACAATTCCTATTTTACCGTCGGTTTCTGTAATTATATTATTATAACCCATTTTTCCTCCTGGGGTCAGCCCTTGACATTGGACACAAGGTGCATTATCTCCCCAATCTTCTTTTTTAGTACTTTATCTTCTTTTAATTTTTCTGAAAAACGCTGATAAATCTTAGGTATCGACCCCTTATTTCTTCTTCTCAAGATAATTTTTAATCGCTTTGTGAAGTGCATCAGCGCCCAGATTTGAACAGTGTAACTTTTGAGATGGCAATCCGTCAAGTTTACCAACAACCATCTTATTAGTAACCTTCATCGCCTCTTCAATTGTCTTTCCCTTAGCCAATTCGCTGACCATGCTTGATACAGCAATAGCAGCACCACAACCAAATGTTTTGAATTTAACATCCTTTATTTTATTATTCTCTACTTTAATGTAAAAGGTCATCAGATCACCACACACTGGATTACCAACCTCACCTATACCATCTGCGTCCTTAATTTCACCAACATTCCTTGGATGCATAAAATGGTCCATTACTTTCTTGCTGTACATATATTGTACCTCCTATTATTGAAATTTCATAGTTAAACGTTATACGGCGTCGCGGCCCGTATCGTTCTTCGGCATCGTTTTTCGTCTTCTATTTTTAAATGAATCCCACGCTTCAGCGAGCTTAAAAAGTTGACGTGCAGATTTATCATAGTTTTCAATCAACTCTGTACATAGATCAACTACAACTCCATATATATCCTTCACATGTTCAAGACTAACAATTGTTTCATTACACTCACCCATAGCATCATCAAGATACTTTTGAAAACCAGCTTTCTGGTGTTTTTTCGCAAAACCTTCAGCTATCAAACGTGGTATCGCCTTAGAAGACCTGCTTAGTTGATTGCGTAAATCATACTTTTCACTCTCAGGTAACTTCGGCAAAACCTTTGTCGCAATAATAACAGAAGCGTTATAAGTATTTTGATACACATCTAAATCTCGGAAACTTCTTATAGTTTTTTT
>JAGMEL010000475.1 GCA_023128195.1 Caldifarciminota bacterium
CCTTGGTAAATAAATTAACTCATTTTCTTCAAACTTAGCCTTAATTTTTTGAACTCTATTATTAAGTTCCTCAGGATCCTTAATTTCATTTACTTCATCACCCAAGAAACGATATATAGTCTCCATCTTTTTTGCCCGGTTGATTTTGGGATTATTATTTTGTTTCCGGTATTCAATTAATTCTCTCAATACCCGTTCAAAGCTAGGCTCGAAATTGATTCTAATATCACGTAAGAATATGTCATTCGCTTTTAATTTGAGAAATTTTACACTCTCTCCAAGCAATTGATGATTCTTAGTTGTATCTATGTAAAAATCGGAGGGTTTGTAGAAGCCATCATCACTTCCGGGTACCCACTCAGCATTCCGCAGATACTCCAGGAAAGACGACGTTTCAAATTCATTAGCTTTTTCACTGCCATAGAACCAATAATACTTTATTTGACAATATTGGTTGTCTTTATATAGTTTCCAGTTCTTCGCTAAAGAGTTCCAAAGTACAGTTAGCCGTTGTTGATTTTCTTTTAAATCATCTACATTGGAACAATGCTCAATTATTTTAACAATATCCTCGCTGTCTGAATCACCGTAAACAAAGTGACCGCGAGTTGAATACTCGCGCTTGAGCCATTCATATTCTGTACTGTATACACGCACCCGTTCTTCCCTTTTATTAACTCGCGGTGATGACCAAACTCCAAGGATCTCTGCAAATTTTTTCCATGAATATTCTACTCTCTGCCTACCTCTTGCTTTCTTTTTCGCCTGGGTCTGCTCCCGATTGATATAGTATGGAGATAAAAAATATGCGCCTTCTATCCCATCGAATAAGAGTTCCATTGTTTCGCTTTTCCCATATCTATTAGAGAAGTAGATTTCATCCGGCTTTCTATATTCATTGATTTTTTGTTTATTTTCATATCGGAAAGTTTTTAGCTTGATTGTGTTTTTTATTTCATCACTAAATCCAGCTGAAAAGTTCTTGCTTCTTATTTCAGCTTCAATAGTAGACCAATAAGTTCTGACATAGTTTATAAACTGATAGAGCTTCCGGTCGTCATAGTCCATATGTTTTGTAGTAGCGAACTTAGGCAGGATTACTTCTCGAATAATATGCGCTTGCTTAAAGTACTTTCTGACTCCAATATTATCAAACCAGTCTTTAACTTGGTTTCTTTTTTCTTCCTCCCCAGGATCTATTTGTTGTCGATGGATGATAGTTGATTCCTGAAAATGGGGATGCAGGAATACTATTTCTCCTTCTGTAAACAGTTGGTTTACTTCCGATAAATCTACGGTCTGAGGATAGCAGATTAACCTATCAGGTTTATTACTGTCTTTGAGAGGAACAAGCTTCTTGTTGTTGGTTAGAATAAATTTGATCTTCTGAAGTTCTTCAAATATTCTCTTTTTTTCTTCATCCCAGGAAATAGGGTAGCTGCCTGAATATATTTTATTCCTAGTGTTGAATTTTGTACTTAAATAACTATACAGATCTAAGTACCACTGCAGAGATTTGGATGCTAATGGTGATTCCAGCTTCAAAAAATCAATTACTCGTCTGGTATCAACTATTTTTGCACCTAGTTCAAATAGAATTTCTTTAGCTCTGGTGTATTCATTTTCCATTGATATACTGGTATCGATATAACTGAGTCTTTCGTGTAAGAGATTTCTCAGATCAGATTCGCTTAGAAGATCTCTTAGAGCATCTCTATCGGGTACAGCACACTTCTCAGGCTTCATCCAGCCACGTGTTGTTTTGGCTATAGTTTTAAG
>JAGMEL010000476.1 GCA_023128195.1 Caldifarciminota bacterium
TTATCTCTAACGGGGTTTGGTTTTTCTGGTTTTTCTAGTTTATTTAGTTTATTTGGTTTGTTTAGTTTTTTTGGTTTTTTTAGTTTTTCTGGTTTGTCTTCAGCGAAGCATGCACGAAATATGCCTTAATCTCCGATTGAGCTGCAGATTTCAGTGTATCGAACAAATGTGAGATGTCTGCAATGAAATGTGTCTTCAGAGAATCGTGTCTCCAGTCGAAGACGTGTCTTCAGCTTTGCGTACAAAATCTAGAACATAATATCTTGCTATTTATCTCTAATGGGGTTTAGTTTTTCTGGTTTATCTATTGCGGGTAGATCAAGCGAATGTAATCGGTATCGGTATGAAAGTGATGATTAAAATAACCAAAGCTATGATTGCCAATAACTTTTCTTTTATCGTTAAAGGGGTAATACAGTCTTGAACAGTGGGATCTCTTCTTGCAAGAAAAAATGCCAACACAACCCAAAGAATCCAACCAGGCCAGAGTAAACACAAACCTACAAGTATCCCGAGGATAGGAATATATGAGTATTTACGTTTCTTCAAGAACAGGCTGTAAGAGATATGCCCACCATCAAGCTGACCTACCGGGATAAGATTAATAGAGGTTACTAAAAAGCCAATCCATGCAGCAAAGGCAATAGGGTGGAGAAAAAGATCATAGCCGCCTGGGATTTCAGGATGAAAGATTTTAGCGAGCATGGAAAACAGTAATGAATCACCAAGTTTGAGATATTCAATCCCTCCTGGTGCAGGACCGATTTCAGACAATGCTATCCCAATGACTGCCAAAGGTAATGCTACAACAAAGCCGGCTATTGGTCCAGCCACGCCGACGCGCAGAAGTGTGCGGCGTGAAGGTACAATCGATTTCATTCGAATCACCGCCCCAAATGTACCGAAGAAATGAAAAGGCGCAGGTATAAAGTAAGGTAAACTTGTAATCATTCCGGCTCTTTTCGAAACGAAATAATGACCGAGCTCATGACAAGTTAATATCGCCATAATAGACAGGGAAAACGGTATCCCGAGAAAAAAGTCCAAAAGATTCTTGAATGGATCACCTCCGGCATTAAATGCCCCAACAAGAATCGTCGAAAGCAAGGTTGCTATGAATAATACAATGTTCAACCAGTACTTTTGCTTACCCTTCACTTTCTTGAAGACACCGAATTTTACGATATGGTGTTTCCCTTCAGTATCAAAGATTGGTGTGTATTCAGTTGTAGAAAAGTATTCTTTTATTTCGTTGATTGTCTTATCAACAGGAGAGTTTAGTTTTCCAACAACCTTTATTATACTAATACCCATAATTTCCTCTATGGTCATCTTGTATCTTAAAAAATCAATTATCTCTTCCATCTTAACACCTATTCACAATAATTTGGGCAACGGAGAACCTTTCCAGACTCGATTTCCGTTGATAATTTGTCATTTTTAATTCCATCTCCTCTTTTCCCATCTTCCCAACATCCTAACTTCAAAACTTCCTTTCTCTCCCAGTCCCCTTGTCACCCCATCTCCGTGTCTTTATTATTTGCCATTAATAGCCTTCTTTACGCCTTCTTAAGCCCTCTCCTGCCTTCTTTTTCAAATGTAACAGTAGCAGCAATATATCTGATGGGCTTATGCCTTGAATCCTTGATGCCTGATCGAGATTTTCTGGCTTGACTTCACTCAATTTAGATTTTGCTTCATTTGATAAACCTTTGATATCCACATAACTGAAATTCGCAGGAATTCTAATCTTCTCAGTTTCTTTTAATTTCTCAATCATTTCATCTTCTCTCTTTATATAGCCATTATACTTTGTCTCGATTTTTACGCGCGTGCCAATATTCTCTTCAAACTTCATATCACTCATTCTTTCAATATCCTGATATTGAATGCCAGGTCTCTTAAGAATTTGAAAAAGGCTCATGCCACCCCGTTCATCAGGTATTTCTTTCTCACCCTTCTCTTTTAAAATAGGATTAGCAATCTCTGCTTTCACAATTATTTTCTTCAGGTTTTCTATTGCATTATCAATTTCTTTTCTATCCTGTTCAAACCTCTGCCATTCATCTTCCTTGATCAATCCATATTTTACACCATAATGCATCAATCTATCAGCAACATTATCAATACGCAAAATTAATCTATGCTCAGCAAGCGAGGTAAACATCCGATAGGGTTCTAACGTATTTTTTGTTATCAAATCATCAATGAGCACCCCAATATAAGCCTCGTATCTCTTAAGAATAAATGGCTTTTCATCACGTAATTTAAGAACTGCATTAATTCCTGCCATAATACCCTGGGCAGCTGCCTCTTCATATCCTGATGTGCCGTTTATTTGCCCAGCACAGAAAAGATTCTTCACTGCCTTTGTCTCAAGACTGGGATAAAGCTGAACAGGGTATACAAAATCATATTCCACTGCATATCCAGGTCTTGTTATCTCTACTTTTCCCAAACCTTCAATACTACGTAACATATCAAGCTGCACATCATACGGTAGAGAAGTTGCCAAACCATTGAGATAAAACTCACCTGAATCGCGGCCTTCAGGTTCAATAAAAACCAAATGTGAATCACGATCAGCAAAACGAACTATCTTGGTTTCTATTGATGGACAATATCGAGGACCAACACCAACAATCTTTCCAGAATATAGGGGTGAACGATCAAGATTCTTCTGGATGATATCGTGCGTATTTTTGTTTGTACGTGTAATATAACATGATAGTTGTTCGATTACATTGTGTTCAGTGCGAAATGAAAAGTTAAAATGTTTTTCCTCACCTTTATGGACTTGCAGATTCGACAGGTCAACACTATTCTTGGCAATCCTTGGCGAAGTGCCGGTCTTTAACCTACCAAGGTTGAGTCCACACCTTTTTAATGATTCGCTTAATGCAGATGAACGAGCTTCTGCAAGTCTACCGCCAGCAAAACTATCCAAACCAATATGCATCAATCCATTCAAAAAAGTTCCAGTAGTTAATACTATAGCACGTGCCCGATATTCATTTCCAATGCTTGTTTTAACACCAATTGCACTATGACCATCAATAATAATCTCGCTTGCCTCTTCCTGTTTTATCTTAATATTCTTTGTATTTTCAAGAATTTCCTGCGCTGCCACTCTGTATTTTAAACGATCATTCTGTGTGCGCGGCGACCAAACTGCAGGTCCTTTTGAACGATTTAACATCCTATATTGGATAGCTGTTTTGTCAGCAAGCAAACCGATTTCACCGCCTAATGTATCAACTTCTTTTACAAGATGTCCCTTTGCTAACCCACCAATCGATGGATTACAGGACATCTGACCAATATTATCGATATTCAATGTCAAAAGAAGAACATTAAATCCCATACGTGCCGGTGCCAAAGCCGCCTCTATACCTGCATGACCACCACCAATCACGATTACATCATATTGTGTAGTTTGCACCATAGTATATAATAGTGAAAAATAAAAAGAAATCAACCCAGCACTTTATTATTGACAATATCAATAACGTAAGTATAATATAATTATGGCATTAGCAGATATTCAAGAAAAACAAAGTGGGGATAGAAAAAGAGAAAAAAGATTGGTTCATTTCACCAATGCTGCAAGCCGCGCTTTTCAAATCTCAAGAGCTATAAAGTCCAAGACAAAAACCTACAAAGATAA
>JAGMEL010000477.1 GCA_023128195.1 Caldifarciminota bacterium
TCCAATATCGTTTTCGTTACAGGTAGATAGTAACATATCCTTAATTATTTCTGAAGAATCGGAGGTAACAGGTACATCAGTTTCTCTCAGAAATTTCATGATTACATTCGGATTTCCGGTTTTTTGTAGTATGTAGGACACTGATTGCCTGTACGATATAAATAGATAGTTAAATAATTCTATTTTTCTTTCTAACTCAATAGCATCTCTGTTTGAAATACCTTTGGGTTTGAATAGCCTCATATCCGGGCATGGTAATTTTTTTACAACATACGTCTCCTTAATGCATTTGATATAGTCCCGAAAATTACGTACTTCTATATCAATATCGTATTTTTCAGGATAGAAAAAAAGTAATGAGCCGGGATCTGTTGAAAAAGGCATATATGCAATTTCTAATAAGTTAGGAAATTTAAGAAGCAATTGCACAATATATTCAATCGTATATAGAACTGTCTCACCCCTCTCAAATGCAAGAAAATACCCAAAGTAGAGTTGTACTTTTATATTATTCTTTGTGTCTATATAACTAAGACATTCTTCCAGTTCATCATTCGTGTAAGGTGTGTGTAAGCCTTTGTTTTTCTTTCGCAGATCCATGTTTGAAGTTTCCGGAGAGATTTGAACAAAAACTCGCTCAAAACCTTCTGATAAGGCATCAATAAGAGCTTTGGATGTAAGACTCCAGCAGCTATACACATAATGAATGTTAAGTCTCTCTTTCTTTATTCTGTTAAACAGCCCAATATACCAGTCATCACTTCCTTCGAATTCAAAGTCGCTAAAAAACGTGCGAAACCCAAAAGACATTGCCTTCTTTATTGTAGCAATGACAGAATCAACAGATCTGCAAACTATTTTCTTGCGATTATTTATCCTTCTCTGAGCCTCGCAGTTGCCTCCACAAAATATGCATCCATATTGACATCCTCGACCGACCTCCAATAAAAAAAGGGGTGCAAAATTAAATGGTGCAAAATTAAATGGTGCAAATCTTGTCCAGTAAATAGACCGCTTCCGGTAATATTCCCAATTCCTTAGCAAATCAAGTGAGGCGAAATCGAGTTTGTCAAGTTCTTCTTGCGTTGCCACATATGAAAAATCATTCACTTCTATTTCGTTGTTACTACCTCTCCAGACAAGGTTTGGCACGTTACTTAATGATTGTATGCCTTTGGTGCTTGTGACCCCTTTATTACGCAGCTTTTCATCATACAATGCCACACAAAGTTTAACTATAGGGATTTCAGCATCACCTCTTATTATTGCGTCAATTTGGGGGTAGGTTGACATTATTTCTTCAGCAAACAAGCTGGCAGTAAATCCACCCAAGAATATAAACACCCGGGGTTTTATTCTTTTTATTAGCTCTGCAGTATCAAGCACCGCTAAACTTTGATTTACCCAATGACAGTCAAAACCAACAGCGTCCAGGGAATCGAAGTCTAATATTTCCTGTATGCTTTTGTTTTTTTCTGCGTCAGAATTAATGATTTCTGTATTAATCCCATTTTTTCGCAGAGCACTTGCCAATGCGAAAAGACCCATGGGCATAAAAAATATGTTCTTTTCAATCTGATCTTCAGGATTTGCAATACTGTTGTTCCCACAATGAATAAGCTTTGTACAAAATTGATCATTAGAATTCATTCGAGAAACCCTAACCAGGACCCACCTGAGGCGGAAAACCAAATAGGCAATTCCGCAGGTCCTAATACGTAAGACGTGATGCAAGAAATCCGGCTTCGGCAAATGCTTGATCCTTGATGCCCGAACTATCCAATATCCAGCATTAAAGGCCACTACTAGTATCAAGCATTTTTAGTGTCACATAGCCTCTTATGGATTCTTCACGGATAGGCACGTGATATATTCAGGATTCTGTTATCTTTGAAGTTGACTACAACCCTGCGGAACCGGTCTAACCAATATGTCCAGATGTCACTGGACAAAACTGGGGTCCTGTGGCT
>JAGMEL010000478.1 GCA_023128195.1 Caldifarciminota bacterium
TGGTTCTTGCCCGTTCTTATGGACCAGGCCGATATGATACAAAGTACGAAGAAGAAGGTACAGATTATCCAATAGAATATGTGCGCTGGACTGAAAAACGGAATATGGAAGCAGTTCTTAATCTCATGGCGGAAGAGAAGCTCAATATCGAGCCCCTTATATCTCATCGTTTTAAGATTGAACATGCAAAGAAAGCCTATGACTTGATTCTTGGTAAAACAAAAGAAAAATTCCTCGGCGTCCTGTTTGAATACGATACACAAAAGGAACATGAGACTAAAATTGTAATCTCCGACACTCCGAGACTCCGACACGCCGATACTCATTCGAGTATCGGTTTCATCGGTCCTGGCAATTTTGCCCAGACTTGTTTACTTCCCAATATAAAAGGAGATAAAATAAATTTTGTTGGGGTGGCAGATGCACAGGGTACTATTGCAAAGATGGTTGCACAAAAATATGGCTATAAGTATTGTACTTCAGATTATAAAAAACTATTAGACGATAAGACAATTTCGACTATATTCATTGCAACAAGACATAATCTCCATGCCCAATTAATAACTGAAAGTATAAAAGCTGGCAAACATATCTTTTGCGAAAAACCTTTATGTTTGAACAAAAAAGAACTAGATCATATTATCAAAGCACATAATAAGATCAAAGATTCTCCGAAACTCCGAGACTCCGTTTCTCCGATACTCCTCATAGGATACAATCGTCGTTTCGCTCCATTAACTACAGAAGCAAAGGCATTCATGGGTGATAAAATCGGTCCTTATTTAATCAATTATCGAATCAATGCCGGTATGTTACCTAAAGACCACTGGTTACTCGATTTGAAGCAGGGGGGAGGTAGAATTATTGGTGAAGTTTGTCATTTTATTGATTTGATAAGTTATTTCACACAGTCACGTTTAATCAGTGTATATGCTGAATGCTTGAGTGGTTCAAAAACAGTTTCCAATGATAATATAATAGCTACATTGAAATATGAAGACGGGTCAATAGGTTCAATATCATATTTTGCAGTAGGAGACAAAGATTTTCCTAAAGAACGAATTGAAATATTTGGTGATGAAAAAGTTTGCGTAATTAATGATTTCCGCGAAGCGATTTTTTCAAGCGAGGGAAAACAAACAAAGGCAAAAAAATCGCAGGATAAGGGCTTTCGTAATGAAATTAGTGCATTTTTTGATGCAATCAAGAATGGTAAGTCATCACCAATTCCATTTGAGCAAATAGTCGAGACAACACTCGCGACCTTTGCCATCAACGAAAGCATTAACACTGGCAAGGTGATAACCTTATCCAGGATTAAAGTAGGTACTAAACACTAAGCAGTAAGCAGCGAACAGAGAATGAAATACAAAGGATATAAAGACCTGAAAGTATACAACTTAGCATACAAGCTGGCAATGGAAATATTTGAAATTACAAAATCTTATCCTAAAGAGGAAAAGTATTCGCTTACAGATCAAATAACAAGATCATCCCGTAGTGTAACTTCAAACTTGGCTGAGGCATGGAAGAAAAGAAGGTATGTGAAGATGTTTGTCAGTAAGGTTGTTGATGCAGCTGGCGAAGCTGGCGAAACAGAGGTTTGGCTCAACTATTCATTGGATTGCGCTTACATCACGAAGGACAAATATGACTATTTTATCGAGGGATATGATGAAGTTAATCGGATGCTATATGGTATGATAGATAAACCTGAGAAATTCTGTCAAAGTAGTGCCTAGTGCATATGCCAATTTTTTTCAAATCTTCGATTTGGCTAAAAATCGAGCATCCCGCTTTTTGAAGAAAGGGCGGGACTGCATAGTGCTTACTTAAAATATTCCATAATGTTAGAATCTGTACTTAAGAAATTGGAATATTTTATCCAGGCGGACGCCTGGAAAGGCTACGATCCCTACGATGGTCTAAATAGTAAATTCTTAAGGTTTCTTACTTTTAACCGCAAATGGCTGAGGATTGCAGTAATTCAATTTATGAAAAGGTCGCCAATAAATTTGCGACCTTTTTTTGGCGTTGCAAAATCCCGAAATCCTAAGGCAATGGGTTTGCTTGTAAAAGCATATCTTGTGCAATATAAAAAGACAAAAAAACAAGAATATTTAGACAAAGCGCGAGAAATACTGGACTGGCTCATAGCAAATAGTGCTGGATACAGTGGTTACTCATGGGGCTACAATTTTAACTGGCAGTCAGCAGTATTTTATATTCCTAAAGGTATACCAACTGTTGTTAACACGTCATTCATTGCCAATGCATTTCTTGATGCTTACAAAATTACGAAAGAAAAAAATTATCTTGATATTGCCAGGAATTCCTGCGATTTCATTCTTAATGATCTAAATCGGACAAATTTGTCAAAAATGACTAATGACATATCGAAGGTCTCGAGCGAAGGCAAGAGAATGACTAATGACCAAAATCTGTTTTGTTTCAGTTATTCTCCTCTTGATAAAACCTGCTGCCACAATGCTAATCTACTTGCTGTAGAGTTATTAGCACGTGTTTATTCGATTACAAAAGAAGAGAAATTACTTGAAAATGCAAAAAAGTCTTTGGAATTTACACTAGCCCATCATAATTCTGATGGTTCATGGTATTATGGGCTCGCAGGACGACAACAATACATTGATAGTTTTCATACCGGG
>JAGMEL010000479.1 GCA_023128195.1 Caldifarciminota bacterium
TTGAAAAGAATCAACGAGCCATAAAAGAGTGAATCATCTGTGTGTGTAACTCGTATGTTCATCCCGTCTATCTTCTCGCTTATGTCCCAGTATTGAACATTTTCAAATTCCTCCCTACTATATTCTCCTTCCATTATGACACCGTTCCTACTCGTGTCGCGTTTCCACAAGGTCTGTATTTTTGGGTAGTTCATTTACTGTCACCCCTTGGCCATATTCCAAACTTCTCCTTTTTGTATAGACGAGCTCTCATCACTTCGTTTTCCCATTCTTGTAGCGTATCCATTGAGATGCGTGTCTCTATCCTGGAAGTATCTCTTTCCTCTTTGACATTTTTCAAGTCCGTTTCAAGTTCCTGCAATCTCATCTTAAGACTGTTAGTTTCCTTCATCAAATTGGTTGCCTCGTCTAGCAAATCTCCATATCCTCTTATCATTTCGATAAATCCCAATACCATGTCATTCAAGACTTTTATATTCATTTTTTATTTTCTTCCTCCTTTAATAAATTATCTCCTTCCCTTTTGACATTTTCAAAAGTTCTTTTGATGGTTTCAATATCTTGGAGTTTCGTCTCGATGAGATCGTTTTCCATCATCAATTGTTTCCGCTCGTCTGCCAGCTCTATATACTTCCTTATCAATTCTGCCAGCTCTTTATACTCCCTTATCAATTCTACAATTCCTGATACTGGTTTCTTCCATGTTCCTACACTTATCATTTCTTCTTTTCTTCCTCCGTTAGCATTTCTCTTCGCTCTTCCAAAGTAGTATTAAAAATCTCTGGATTTTTAAGGCCTTGCTCTTCTTTTAGCTCGGCAGCGCACGGATGGCAAATTAATGATTTTATACCGTTTTCGTCTGTAAGTTCATGCGCTAGAAAGCAGTCTTTCCCACAACGCTCGCATTCTCCTTCTGCCATCGGCGATATTGTTTTTATGAGACTACGGGATCCTTTTGATGAAGATTCATTTTGATTTGAATCCCGCGTTTGGGGGCTTAGATGTTTTATACCAGTTCTCTTCAATTGCTGTTTGTAGAGGGGAATAAGCGCCTCGCTATTAAAGATGATTGCTTTTTCATCTACAATTTCTTCTACTTCTTCAACGGGCTCAAAATATTGTTGTTGGTACTCGATCAGATTGCAAGTTCGTATTTCAACTTCCTTTTCGGGGGTTTCTATGTCTTCCAACTCGTCTTGACGAAGAGGACGACCTCTATATATTCCATAGCACGCTACTATATCATCTGATATTTTACACCCTCGGAAAACCCGCGTTCGTCTTCCATTAGTCCTTGTTTGATGTGTTGTTATCCGCCTATCGTTGAGCATTTCCTTTGAGACACTTCCTTCATATTTATTTTCGATTCCGTGTATGAATGAAAACAGTTCAAAAGCATCATAAATAAATTGCTTGGGCATTTCCGCTTTAGGTGATAATGTTAACCATACTTCTTTGAATGCTGATACGGGATTACTCCCGATTTGCATTCTTGCTTTTATCTTTTGCTGCATTACTGTTTCCGTGAATTTCCAATTGTTTGCTCTAAGCCGTAAAAAGCCTTCAAGTGCCCAATTAAGTATTCCTGTAAGAGATTCCGGCGTTGAAAGCTCTTTTGCAAGATCATAGTTTTGGTTTTTACATCCTCTAAATGTTACTGGAAAGTCTACTGGCAAAATCCTATCCCACAACCCCTGTTTCTCGTCTGCTATTTGAGGTAGAGAATTAGCATATATTATCTGTTTTGCGAAACTAGCAAACTTAAATCGTTTTTGTTTGCCTTTAAGTTCCGCAACTAGATTATCGTTCCCGGTTGCTGCCTTGAAAATAGGACTCTCTATTTTTCGGGCGGTCTCTGGCTCTGCTATAATATTAGCAAAGCTCCCATATAATTCATACAGGGAAAATCTGTGTTGGCCGTCCATTTCAGATAATGCTACGTGTGAAACGTTTTCGCTAGAAAGGAACGCAGTTAGAACATTCATTAGCATCGTCTTTCCATTACCACCATCTCCAATAAGCCAAAACGATTTTTCACATGGATAATCACGCCACAAACAATATCCAAATACTTCTTGCATTACGTCTTTACCCTTCCCTGGTAGAACCTCATCTATTGCTTTAAGAAACGCCGGTGAAGTAGCATCAGGATCAAAGACAACGTCCAGCCCAGAAATAAAGATCTTTTCGGGTGTAAACTGCTCTAACTCCAAAGTATCCAAATTAAGAAGTCCGTTCTTAACTGGTAGAAGTCTCGTTTCAGCGTCCATTTCATTAGCATTAATTGAATTTCGATCTTCTATCAATTTTCGCATTTCTAATTTAAATCTTATGTCAGCATCTGCACCAAATAATCCTTGGAGGATTCTATCTAATTTACCCATACTATCAAAATAAATACCGTTTTTATATACAAAAAGCATTTTACTACCTTTTATACATTTAAAATGATATTTCGATTCAATATAATCACAAGTTCTATCTCGATTGATTGATTCCACTCCCTTATCTGTCATATCATATAATTCATTTGGACTAATGGATTCTTTCTGAAATGTTCTTTCTAATGTTAAATTCGAAGTTATTTTAAAATGAGCAGGATCTTTAGAGTAATAAAAACTATAAGCCTCCGGAAGAGCATAATGCGCTTTTAACTTCTCATAAAGCTCTGTTTCCGGGATTATAGGTTTATTGCGTTTATTCCACGCCTGGAGAATTGAAAACGCAGATTCAAAACTCTCGTTTTGACGGCGCAAATGATGACTTATCCAGAGGATGGCATTGTCCTGACCGCCACGAACGGAACCATTTTTCAAAAGCTTTTCTATATCTATTTCTTCGCCCTTTTCACTATTACCAAAGTT
>JAGMEL010000048.1 GCA_023128195.1 Caldifarciminota bacterium
TGGTGTCATTATTGAAAAATATACGGAAAATGAGGTATTTCTCAAGAAATCTCTTATAAAATATGAATCGCGCGATAAATTCTTTAGTCCGGCAGATTTTGAAATCAAAGCAATAATTACATCAGTAAGTGACATTGATAAACATCCGGGTATTGAAAGGCCGCTCCTTTTCTATATAAAACTTATACATAATATGTTTGGTGGATATACAACTGCGATTTTTTCCTGCTATAATAATTGTCTTACTCTTATTCAAGGGTTTTCACATTCAGAACTATTCAATCCCGATACTATAATAGATCTTAAATCAGGTATATACCGGCAGATAATATCTTCAGGTAGGCCGATATTGATTAAGGAATTCGTACAAAACCCTGAGGAACTTGGGTATTACAAAGGTGAAATTAAGATTGCCTCAGTAATGGTTGCTCCGATAATCCTGATCAATAAAGTCGAAGCAGTGCTCATAACCGATAAAAAAGTAGGGCAATTTAGTGAGGCTGATAAAGAAAAATTCGCTGAGGCAGCCAAGTCTGCCGGTTTTCTTATCGCCATGCTCAGACTATATGAACAGAAGAGTGATGAGGCAAAATATCTTAGGTTTATCGCGGATCACGTTGAGGAATTACACAAAGAATTGGAATTGAAGAAAATTTTGTCGGATGCAGCGCAATCGTTCAGAACTGTAATGGAATGTAATGATGTGAGTATTGCCGCAGTCGATGAATTGAATAATATTGGTGAAATATTGGAATCGACCAATATCAAAGAACATAGAAAATTTTCCCTGGACGACGGTCTGGTGGGTGCCATTGCACGGTACAAGAAGTTCATTATAAAAGAAGATCTTGGTAAAGGTAATTTTGTAGTATTTAAGAAGGGTGTAAAGACCAAGAATCTTTCATTTGTTGGTGTTCCCATACAGCAGGATGATGAACTGCTCGGCGTTATGTGGTTGGAGGATCATCAAACGAAAAAATTTAATGAGGATAGTGCAAGGGTATTGAATATTTTAGCTTCACAATTGTCATTTGCCTGGCAGCGCGCAAATTTACATGATCGAGTAAAAGAATTGAGTAAAAGGGATGGTCTTACTGGATTGTACAATCATGTACATTTTCATAAAATTCTTGAGGAAGAAATTGGTAAGGGTAAAGAACTCGTATTACTATTTTTCGATATTGATCATTTTAAAAAGATTAATGATACTTATGGACACCAGGCGGGTGATAAAGTATTAGAGTTTTTGGGTAAGCTCATACAGAAAACTGGAATTGCTGCCCGCTATGGTGGTGAGGAGTTTGCAATAATACTTCCAAAGTGTTCGCTTAAAAAGGGTATTGATCAGGCTGTACGTCTTAAAGATCATCTTCTGAAATCTGAAATAAGGTTCAATAAGGTAAAAATAATGGTAACAGTGAGCATAGGTGTTGCCCATTATCCCGCAGATGCAAAGACCAGGGTTGAATTGATTGAAAAGGCTGATAGAGCAGTATATAGAGCTAAAGACCTTGGTAGGGATCGAATTGTTATTGCGCAAACCATGGAAAGATTAGGTAATCAGAGGATCCGGAGAGCAGGTGATCAGGATATCAGGGAATCAGGTGATCAGGATATCAGGTGATCAGGAAATCAGGATATCAGGGGACAAGAAAGCCAAATTACAAAATCCAAATGTCAAATCAATGCCAAAATTTCAATGATAAATTTGAAAAATATAGTTATGTGAATTATAATAACAATAAAAGAGGTGGAAAGCTATGAGTTTTGGACTTGCTCTGGGGGGTGGTGGAGCCAAGGGTTTAGCCCATATCGGGGTTCTTGAAGCTCTTGAAGAGAATGGCATAAAGCCAAAATTTGTTGCCGGTACATCGATTGGTTCAATAATTGGTGCCATCTATTGTTTGGATGGTTCAGCAAAGAATTTGAAAGAAAAAGCAAAACAGATGATTCAATCAGAAGAGTTTAAGAATTTTGGATTGGATGAGTTTTATACAGATGATGACGATAATATCTTTGAGAGATTTAAAAAAGAGGTATTTGAAAAATTCTATATTGGACGGTTATTTTTTAAAAAATCCCATATTAAAACTGAAGCAGCTAAGAAATTATTTGAAGATCTCTTCAGTAACAAAACCTTT
>JAGMEL010000480.1 GCA_023128195.1 Caldifarciminota bacterium
TATCCGCAACAAAAAACTTTTTGACCATATCCACTATATTCATTTTCAGAAATTTTGCGATCTTGATCAATTCTTGAGGAGTGGGAATACAGGGACGGGCTGCACAACAATATCCACATCTCAGGCGTTCTGTTCTTTTCAGTTGATCCGCTCTCCTGTGTTTTATACTGTTTAAAAAATCATTATATTCTAGTCGTAAAAGAACAGAATCAACAAAACCATCTTCTATAGAAAACATTTATTTCCCCTCTTTCATCTGTTCTCCAATTTTTTCAAGTCTTTCAATAATTGTTTGTCTTTCAAGTTTTTCAACAATCGCAGATCTCATAAACGAAGAGGGTTTCATTCCAATTTTTTGGGATGCTTTGAGAATACGGTGCCAAAGGCTCTCATCAAATTTCAAGTTGTAATATTTCTGTATTTCTGTGGATATATCATTTAGATTCTTGGGTTTCACTTTTCCTCCTTTGTTATGGTAAATCGTAACAACCAGCGTCTAACTCTGCTTGAAATTCTGCCCGTGCTTCTTCCCTTGTTGCGTCTTTTTCCTTTTCCTCTTTTGTAGGGTAATAAGCCCTACGACACTTTTTACATATCTTATACTTATGCTGTATTTCCTCATCCCACACCGCCTCAGTAGCCTTTCTTCTCATACAGATTTCACACTTCATTTTTCCTCCTTTTTAGAGATTGGTGAGAGTATTAAATTCAAAGATTCCCAAATTATTTCATCATCGGTTATGTTGGAACAAACAGACATAGCGGTTTTGACTACTTCTTCAATTTCATCTTTAGGAATTTCAAAATCCATTTCTGCATATTCTCTCATTCTGCGTAAACACCTTTTTACTTTTGCACTTCCATATTCCCAAATGTCTTTAGGAAAATCAGATGCTTTTATTCTTTTTATTTTTCCTCCTTTGTTTTTTACTTTCGTGTTGTTTTGTATCGTATTCATACCTATAATATAACACTTTTTTATGATTTGTCAAGGGGTGAAAGGAAAAAATTTCACTTTTTGGTATTACACCTTTAGGTGTAAGTCTCTACACTTCTATATTACAGTATACATTTTTATCCAAAATTGTGCATTAAAATTGCCAAGTTTCATTAATACGGGCGGTTCTTGCCACTATTGTTGCCTGAATTCTAATTCCGCCAACCTGTTCCAAAATCACACAGGTCTCTTTCACAAAAAAATAACCCCCTGATCGCTCAGGGGGCCTGTGAAGAATGGAATATCAATATATGATAATGTTTTAATTTGACAAGTCATTAAATTAATAGGTTAGGGGCTGGGGACTTCGTACCTTATATCTAAATCTTCCAAAATTAACGATCACATTATCTATATCAGATTTTGTAGTATTTAAATTTAATCTAAATGAAAAAACATCTCCTTTCTGAACTACATTATCAGCAAGATTATAATCAATTGTGAGGGTTGTTGTATGCATGGTATATTGTGTTTCATTCCCAACAAGAACACCTTCTGTCAATGCCTGATATTTTGTAGTATCCTCATCATTTCCTTTATACCAACATATCAGATCCAGAAATACCGAATCATTTGCACTCCCAGAAGCCGCATTCAATTCCCATCTTACCTTTACCTCTATATCACTTAATGTATCCCAATTGTTGCAAACCCCTCCATTAAAATAGAGATATTCAGTTGCTACATCCAACTGATAACCTCCCAGGGTATTGTCCGTGGGAGTAGTTTGCACTGCTCCCGAACCCCCAATAGCAAGGTTGATAGCATCCATATACTTACAATAATACCAGATTGAAGTAGAGGTCTTAATACTATCAACTGTAGTCAATCCATCTGTTCCCACAATAAAACTATTTTCCCCTATTTTTATGGGATTATCACTTTCCAATCTTGTAGTATCTCCATCATCATACAACTGAAA
>JAGMEL010000481.1 GCA_023128195.1 Caldifarciminota bacterium
TTTGCCATTTTATCAATACCCGGCCAGAGAATAAAGAGACCAGGACCTTTAACCTTGCTAAATCTTCCGAGCCTGAATACTACTGCCCTTTCGTATTCTTTAAGTACCTTAATCGCACTTATAACAATTAAGACAAGAATAATTAATAATATTCCCGTAAATCCCATATTTTCCTCCTTTGTTACCATATTCTATGTAAATAAACAGGAAAGTCAATACTTTTTAAAATGTGGATTCGGGTTGACAATATGTTTATTTTGGTTACAGTAAGGTGTGGGTGTTTTTATTCTGTTATTTGTGTGTTATACAGATTTTAAGGGTGTGTGGATACCCAGATGGTCAATTGCAGACAAGAATGATATATTTACACATCTTGATGGAAAATTTAATCATATTTTTTTACAAATCTTTGCTCTGGGTGAGGCTTATTATCCCTCAAAATATGCACCCAGCAAGATACATTCTGATACATGGTTAAAGCAATTTCTGGATGAAGCACATCTGCGAAAGATTAAAGTTTCAGCCTGGATTAATGTATTTTATTCCTGGGGCTATGCATCAAAAACCCATAACCCAAACCATTTAATCAATCTCCATCCAAACTGGTATGTCCTGGATCAATTCGGGAGATCAATATTTGATTATGATATTAGTGAATTACGAGGTCTGGGCATTGAAGGTTACTATCTTTCTCCAGCAAACGCCCAGGTCAGAGCATATTTAACAAATATTGCTGAGGAGATTATGTGCACGTATGATTTTGATGGTATTCATCTCGATTATATTCGATATCCCAGCAAAGAATTCATTTATGATGTCTCTTTAAGAAGCAAATTTATGAGAAAATATTATGTTGATCCTAATGATTTATTCGCAGAATCCGAATTCAAGATGAGATTCAGTTTATGGGGATGTGATGATTTAAAAAAACAATGGCAAGAATTCATCTATAATGATCTAACAATATTTGTAAAAAATTTGAGTGAACAGCTAAAGAAAAATAAGCCGGATATACAAATTTCAGTTGCCGTTAAACCCAATTATCTTAGTGCACGACGAGAGTATTTTCAGGATTGGATGGATTGGATCAACTCGGGATTTGTAGATTTTGTTTGCTTAATGGCTTATAATAAACATATTGAAAAATATTTAAATAAAATTCTGAAGGTAGTGAAAGAACCACACCGGGTAACAGTAGGTTTAGGCTTGTACGTTTTAAGTCCTCAACAAATAAAAAGGCAGGTGGCATTCGTGAAATCAAAACCTTTTTCCGGTGTGGTATTTTTTTCCTATGACCAGCTCAAAAAGAATAAAGAGTATTTGTATTCATTAGAATAGAGGGCTACGAGAAGGCAGAAGAAGGCGGAAAGAGGGCGATCAAAGGCTGAGAAAAAGCTAATAGAGGCTTAGAAAATTAAAAATGGCGTTTTTAATTACAAATTCCAAAACCCCAATTTCAATTGAAATCCCAATGTTTAAATGCCAAATTTTGATATTGAAATAGAGGACTCAAGAAGGCAGAAGAGGGCGGAAAGAGGGCGATCAAGGGCTTTATTAATTTCTTCACTATTTTCTTTTATTGCCTTTTATAGCCTTGTTGAGCCATCTTTGAGCCTTTTTAAGCCATCTAATGTCTTATTATGCCATTTTTCCCTGCTTTGGTTGTTGACAAGTGCTGAGTTTCGTGTAGACTAATTGAGATGGAGAAAATTTTCCTCCTTACAGGAACGAATGTTGGAGATTTAAAGTCAAATCTTATTAAAGCACAAAAACATCTTGAAAAACATAATATCAAGATTATAAAAAAGTCAAAAATATATAAAACAAAACCCTGGGGTAATAATAATCAACCTGATTTTTTGAATATGGCGCTGGAGATTGTATGTAATTATAAACCAATAGAGCTTTTACATATCCTTAAGAAGATTGAATCGAGCATGGGAAGAAAAAAGACAGAGCGCAGGTGGGGACCGAGAATAATAGATATCGATATATTATTCTATGGCAGGCAGACTATAAAAAGAAAAGATTTAATAATTCCCCACAGAGAGTTCTATAACCGCCGATTTGCAGTAAAGATTCTTGCTGATATTGCTCCTGATTTTATGCCACCCCAGTCAGATAAACAAATAAAAGATTATCTTGAAGGAGTAGCGGATGAAGGATTTGAGATTTATTGCGATTGAAGGTGTGATCGGAGCAGGTAAAACGTCTTTAGCAAAGATTTTTTCAAATAGATTTCATGCTGGTGTTATCTTGGAAAAATTTGAAGAGAACCCTTTTCTTGAAAAATTTTACTCAGATCCTATAAAATATGCATTCCATACCCAGATATATTTTCTTATGTCAAGATACAGACAGCAGAGAAAAATAGCCCAGATAGACCTTTTTAAATCGCGGGTCATAACTGATTATCTTTTTATAAAAGACAGGATTTTTGCGGAGATAAATCTGAACGAAGATGAGTTCACTTTATACGATAAAATCTATAGACTGATCGAAAGGGATATCCCCCTGCCTGATTTAGTAATTTATCTTCAGGCAGAACCCGAATTTTTATATAAAAGGATTAAAAAGCGTGACCGGAGCTTTGAGCAAGAGATTGAATATGAGTATATAGAAAAACTATGTGAGGCATATAATACATTTTTCTTCCATTATAATAGATCGCCTCTTTTAATAATAGATGTCAAGGGGTTCGATTTTATATCAAATTCAAAGGATGTAGATTTAATATATAATGAAATCAAAGATTTAAAAGAGCCGCGCAGAATCATTTTTAGAGAATGGTAACTACAGAAACCATAATTGCAATGAAAAAGAAGCAGGAGAAGATTGTCTGCCTTACTGCCTATGATTATCCATGTGCTCGAATTCTTGATGAATCAGAGATTGATATTATTCTGGTTGGAGATTCTGCTGCCAATGTATTCGCCGGAGAAAAATACACATTGCTGATTACTATGGAAGAAATGTTGTATCACACAAGGGTTGTTTGCCGTGCCGTGGAAAATGGACTGGTGATTGCTGATATGCCGTTTTTGTCGTATCAGACTTCAATACGTGATGCGATCTACAATGCGGGTAGATTTTTGAAGGTGGGTGCGCGTGGTGTAAAACTTGAAGGAGGGGCTCCAATTGTAGAAACGATAAAACGCCTTGTGGACTTAGGGATTCCAGTAATGGGGCATAT
>JAGMEL010000482.1 GCA_023128195.1 Caldifarciminota bacterium
TAAGAGGAAGTGAACCATACTTAGATGAGAAACAAGGATATCGATTAATCCTTGAACCGGAACATGGAAAAAATCATTGGGTAATTGACAAAAACAACGAACACCAACACTCTTTTCTTCAATTGAGAAGCCCTAAAATATCACTGAAAAAAGCAATAGAAAATTTAATAATAAAAACACCTAAAAAAGGAATTTAGGTATTTTATTAACCAATACTTCTATTTTCTCATCTTAAGAAAATCACCAGATTTCATAAGAGAGCAAGGTTTTAAATAGGTAATTCCTGTGAGTTCAGAAATTTCTTCTAACTTGTTTGAAAATTGCTTATAATTTTTCTTTCCCATGCTAAAAGGACCAGGCATTCGATATCCTATAGAAACAGCTTTATCTATGACTTTATAACCCTTAACAATTCCTTGTTCTAAAAGTCTGCAACCCTCGTTCAATAACTGAGCTATTAAAACTTCAGGATCCACAAGTCCCGCTTTTTTAGAAGGATCTATTTCAGGCATTGTTCCTTTAGACCAGTCATAAAATCCTTTTCCCGTCTTTATACCCAAATTTCCTTCTTCAACCATACTTGTTATCACTCTTCCCGGAGTGAATTCGGGTGATAATGTCTCTGAATAATAGACCAAGACATTTTTGACTGTGTCTAATCCAATACCATCACACAATAGGCATACACCATTAGGTAACAAAGTCAATATGTCAGCATCAAGCTGTTCATAAGGTATTTTTTTTTCTTGAGCTTGATCTAAAAGCCAATTTAGGTAGATATAAGCTGATCCCACCACTCTATTTGCGATGTGACCGGGAGTTTCTTTCTCGAGTTGAATTATTACTCTTTTTCCCTCAATAGCAGGTAATTTATATCCTAGAGCAACACCTATCTCCATGCTTTCCTTTGATGATTTAGCTCCCTTCGTAATTTCTATTAGTTCATTGCGAATTGGTAAAAAAAATGCATTCCAATTACATTTTCTGGTTTTCCTGAGGCCTCACCTAATTTTGAGGGGCTCATGGTTGATGTGTTTGAAGCGATAACAGTATCTCTTGGAGTAAATTCTCCTAATTTCTTATATACTTCTTTCTTAATATCCATTACTTCTGGTACTGCCTCAATGACAAAATCAGCGTGTTCCACTGCTTTTTTTAAATCAGGTTCTTTAATCAATCTTTTGAGAATAGTTTCAGTAGTTTCTCCTGCTTTTAAAAAACCGTCAGACTCAAGTTTTCTTAACCCCAACTCGGGATGATTTTTGATTAAAGAGACTCCTTTGTTTATAATGTCCATCGAAAGGTCATTAAGGATTACATTCTCAAAACCCGCCATTAAAGCAATTTGAGCAATCGCATGCCCTTGAATTCCAGCACCAATTATTGCAACCGTTTTTATATGTGAAATATCACCCATTTTTCTCACTTAATATTTAGAGAACTTACTAATAATTCATAGAGTAATGAATCAATATTTAAAAACTAATACTTAAAAAATCAAGAGAAAATTTACTATTTCCACTCA
>JAGMEL010000483.1 GCA_023128195.1 Caldifarciminota bacterium
ACGCGAGAGAGGAAGAGTTATTGTTGTAGGTAGTGTTGGTATGGAACTTGAGAGGGAGAATTTTTATATGAAGGAACTTGGGCTTGACCTTTCTCGTTCCTATGGTCCTGGGAGATATGATCCCCTATTTGAAGAAAAGGGGATTGACTATCCAATCGGATATATAAGGTGGACAGAACAGAGAAATATGGAAGCTATACTTGATCTTATCTCTCAGAATAAGATAAAGATTAAAGAATTGATTACTCATAGGTTTTCAATTAATTCTGCTCCAGATGCATATGACTTAATTGTCACCGGAAAAGATAAATTTTTAGGAGTGGTTTTTGAATACGAAAGAGAGAAAAAAGAGGAGAAGAGAAAATTCTATATTTCCAGAAAAGATTACGAAAAGGCAGATAATGTGAGAATAGGAGTTATAGCAGCGGGAAATTTTGGCAAAACATTTATCCTTCCACCATTAGCTAAAAATAGTAATGTATTGCCTGTTGGTATTGCCACTTTAAATGGAGCGGATGCAATGAATGTAGGCAAAAAGTTTGGTTTCTCATACGCTACAGCAGATTACAAAGAGATAATTGATGACACCGAAATAGGCACAGTTTTCGTTCTCACCAGACATAATTTACATGCAGAGATAGTTATAGAAGCCTTGAAGAAAGGGAAGAACGTATATGTGGAAAAACCCCTTGCCATAAGTGAAAAAGAGCTCGGGGAAATAAAAAAAGTCTTGAGTACCTCAACAACCCGTTTAATGGTAGGTTTTAATAGAAGATTTTCTCCTCATTCATTTAAACTCAAAGAGTTTATCGGTAAAGAACATGGCCCTATAATAGCGGCCTACAGAATAAATGCAGGTGAGCTACCACCTGGCCATTGGCTGAATGATCCGGATTTTGGAGGAGGTAGAATAATTGGAGAAGGTTGCCATTTTATTGATTATATTAGATTCCTTACCGGTTCTAAAATTAAGAATCTAACAGCGACATCTGCTATGCAAAAGGATAACAAAGTAATACAGATACAATTTGCTGACGGCTCTATTGGGACAATATCTTATGTCACTATTGGAGATAAGACATTTTCCAAGGAAAGAGTTGAAGTTTTTGTGGACGGTAAGGTAGGTATAATAGACGATTTTAGAAGAACAATCCTTTCGGTAAATGGCAAAAAGGCACAATTCAAAACAAAGGCACAGGATAAAGGACATACAAATGAGATTAACCTATTTATAGAGAGTATTATTCAGGGAACAAATGCCCCTATACCTCCTGAAGAACTGGTAGAAGTGAGCGAATGGACTATTGCAGCGGATAGATTCTAAAAGGTTTCCTAAATCAATAGAAATTTTGAAATGGGCTGCAAAGGAAGAATTTGCAGGGTTTGATCCATATGATGGTCTTAATCTTCCAATATTAAACGATTTCCCCTTTCTGAAAAAGAAATACTCGATGATATTAATTACACAATTCTTTAAGAATTTTCCGGTTAATTTAAGACCCTTTTTAGGAATAAAAAAAGAGAGAAATGCAAAGGGTATCGCACTTTTCGTTTCAGGGCTTTTAAATCTCTACGGAAAAGAAAGAGATGAGAAATTTCTAAAACTCGCAATTACACTCATAGATTGGTTAATAGAAAATAGAGCTCCCTACACAGAAAGGTATGCCTGGGGATATAACTTCCCCTGGCAATCGAGAAATAGTTATAAATCCAGGTATT
>JAGMEL010000484.1 GCA_023128195.1 Caldifarciminota bacterium
TACATCATTAATGTCTTCTCTCATCAGAGAAATGTTATTGAGCGGAGCTATCATGCTTAACATGATAAGATCTGCATCCATCCCATAGAGCACATGAGCACCATCACCACTAATCTCACCCGACCTCATAAGGTCGACGATCTTATGTTCTCCCTCACCGGGTACCATATGGGAGGAATATATGACTTTGGGAGGCAAACTATCTCGGTAAGCGACAATCCATCTTTGGATAAAGTTATCAAGTCTAATCATGAAATCTGTACCAGGTGTGATTGCGTTTGAATCAAATAGAGTAGTATCGGATCTATCCATAGCTGATCGAAACCGTCTTTGTCTTTGCTGAGTTATTTTCCCCTGTGGTGCTACTCCATCTATAGCAATTACTAAAATCTCCTTTGGTTGTACTTGAGCCATGATAGTTTGAAGTTTAATAGCTACTGCTTTGTGGAACTCTGCTTCCAGTATTTTAGGGTCAAGAGTTTGAATAAGTTTACGTCGTTGTGGATCTTCTCCTTGACCATAAGCATATACTATTTGAGCACAATTATGAATTATACCGTTAGCGTCAAGTGAAAAAGATGAAACATTCTTGGGTACATTTCTACGTAGAACTCCTCTATATCCTTTATCTCGAAGCCATCTATATAAAAACGGAATACCCATGACTTATTTTATTTAATTGATAGTTATTTAGTGGATTGTATTTGGATACAATGATCATTTTTAAACAAAAATAAAATGGAACAATTAAACCCAGATTTGATAAGATTGATATATGGACATTTAGATGACGTTGACTTGGCTAAAGCATGTATGATAAATCCAGACTTTTCAAACAAAATATGCAATAACACATTTTGGCGAAATAAACTAATTGAAGAGTTTGGTTTTAGTGACTCAGATATTATAAAATACAAACAAAATAATACCTATTGGGCTTATTACAGTTATTTGAAAGAACAATTAGGTCAAGGGATTATTCTGTATAATGGCGGCCTGCTAAATCGTATTGATTTGATTCGTGTTGGATTAGATAGAGGAGCAGATATTCGAGGGTCCAACAGATCTCAAAGAGCTGAATTATCAACCCCTTTAACTGTAGCCCTACAAAACAACAATATTGAGATGTATAAATATTTATTATCTCGAGGTGCAATTACAAACATAGAAGAGGCTGTATATGAAATTCGAGATGCTCTTGATATGCTAGAAAATGCACCCAGTATAATATCCAGAGTAAAGACTATAAAAATTATATACGATTTATTATTACCTGCTGTATATAAGTATATAAATAACCAGAGATTTTGGGGAACTAGTGCTGACAGATTGGAAGTGATGAATAATGATCCTAATTCTGAAGGACAATTAAATGACATATACAACCGTCGAATTGGGGAATTGCGAAAATTATCTAAATAAATTATTTAAATTTAAATTTAAATTTAAATTTAAATTTAAAACTATATAAAATGAACAATTCAGTCAGAGAATTCAAAATCAGACAAACAGAAAAACTAGTCGAAAAACTAGTGAATGAAAATAAGCCAGTACCAACCACTTTAGTTGATCTATATGGAAAATCTAAGGTTTCGTCTCTTTTAAATACTCTCACAGTATTAGAAAAATCTAAACGAAGTCACGTGGCTGACATCCGGAAACATGCATGCCGTTGCAAAAAACATAATAAATGTAAAAATAAACATTGTTTGAAAAAATACCGAATTAATAGTCGAGATATTAACCATTCTGGTTATACTATTACAAAACCAGGTTATTACTGCTTGGCTGAATCGGTCGTCTTTGACCCACTTGCCGACAATGTTCCAGCGATCACCATT
>JAGMEL010000485.1 GCA_023128195.1 Caldifarciminota bacterium
GGGGAACTACTGGGATGACTATAAGGGTATAGATCTTAATGGTGATGGTATTGGAGAAGGGTCGTATACAATCGACAGTGATAACATTGATAGATATCCATATATGAAACCCATTGGAAAATCAAAAGAGAGACAAGTAAACCTAAAAGCTCACTCTTTGGATTATATGCCAGTTTTAACCCGGTTGTTAGAGTTTTTAAAATCTCGATATCCTGTTCTAAATCGTTTATTCTCTGCTTCATTGCTTTCTAGTATTGGTTCTGATTTACCAGATGAAAATGAGCAGGATTCAAAAGATACAACTTCTGTTACATATACTACTTCTCCTTTGCATGATGGATGGCTTGAGATACGTGATGGAGTCAAAATATTACACCTCAAAGGTTCACATTATGATATGGGATTCCAACATGGTGATCTGCTAAAAGACGAAATACAGAAGAATCTTAGAGCACAGATGACCTATTTTGATGCAAAAGGATGGACACATGAAAAAATAATGGAGAAATATGATTATATGAAAGAATTTTTACCTCAGGTGTATCAAGATGAAATAGAGGGTATGGCAAATGGGTCAGGTCTACCATTTGAGGATATTGCTGTTTTAAACACGATTCCTGCGATATTTAACCATGCCGCTGGTGGTTCATGTTGTGAGGTATCACTTTGGGGTCCTCAAACTGTGGATGGCGAGCTTTATCATATTCGTGGTTGGGATTGGCGTCTTGATCTTGAGGACCCTGAGACTGGTACACATTTTCAAGAAAACCAGGTTTTGATATGCCGTGATCCTGATGATGCTTATGCATCTCTTTTCCCAGAATTTGCGGGTCATATTTTTAGCTGGGGTGGATTCAACGAAAAGGGTATAGCAATCGGAGAAACCACATGTATTACAGATGATTTCACCTTTGATGGTATTAGTTCTGCTTTTAGAATGCGAATGGTACTTGATTATGCCTCCAATGATGATGAGGCAATAGACATTATGAGTAATGATAGGACTTGTGGCTGGAATTTTGTGATATCAGATGCTAATAAACCTGATGGGACTGCTATAGAGCAAACCGCTAGTATTTTATATGTTGGAAAATGGAATGATCCTATTGAGGGTACCACGCCTTTCTGGCAGTCAGAAGGCCTAGTTAGAAGGGTACCTTATTTTATTAACCCTGAAACCGCGGCGACAGTTCCAGGTAGAGAAGATCGTGATCCAAGTGGCCTCCTAGGTTTTATCCGTTATTTACTTGGCACTGATAGAAGTTTTGCGGTTTGGTACTTTTATAAAACAATAAGTGACGCAGTTGAGGATAGATCTGGAACACTTGATTTAGAGGGTACAACAGCATTGATCAGGGATGTTTATGCTGGTAGAACCAATCTGTTATTCATGATTATCATGAGAATTGGTTTTGTTAAATCTGTTCATCAATGGGTTGCCTGCCCTGAGGCTGGTGATATATCTGTTGCTTTTGCAACAGCTGACACGTATGCGTTTGAAAACCCGGTGCATTATTTCAACCTGTTTGATCTCTTGGAATCTGGACCACCATAAATCATGTTATTTATTTTAATCTTTTATTTTTTAAATAACAGAAAAATTAAAATAATAAAATAATATTCATTTTAATGGGAGGAAAAGCAGTATGAAAAAAATAATAGTCGCCTTGTTAGTATTTATGCTAATGTTGCCAACAATGTTTTGTATCAGTGTTTTAGCCGAGGGAAAAGAAGAACCAGAGATAATTTATTCTGGAAAATATGAGAATGCTTATCGATATAACATACAAGGATGGGTTTATCTACATATTGAAGGGGAACCATATGAGCGGGGTTATCAGCATGGATATCTTCTTGCTGCTGAAATAGTGGATCATATCAATCGTTGGAGTAATGTAATACATAATAGTCCCCCACTTGAAAATAGACATATTGATCATGAATCAGCTAGATATGAGAAGCTTTCTAATACATGGTGGAATTTTTGCAGATTCCGTATAAAACATATTTATTGGGATAGAACCCCTAAGGAATATCAAGAGGAGATCAAGGGTATCGCTGGTGGAGTAAAAGACCAGGGGGGCAAAATCTATGGTAGAGATGTTGACTACATTGATATCCTTGCGATAAATCAATTCTTTGAATGGATGATACGTAATGATAACACGAAAAAAGGTTTCCATCCGCTAAGAGATCTTTTTAACAGCCTTAAAAACTTGATACCAACCTCCTTGGATGAGGATGGTTTTGTTCAAAGCTTCCTTGATGTGCCTCCAACTGATCATTGTAACGCGTTTATCGCCACTGGTGATGCAACAACAGATGGGCAACTAGTTGCTGCTCATAATATTAGATGTGGCGGCTGGTGGTACTCATATTATATCGCGCAACGTTGGAATGTCATCCTTGATATAGCCCCAAGTGATGGATACAGGCTGATGTTACATTCTTCACCTGGTTTCATCTGGAGCGATGCAAATTATTATCAAAACGAGGAAGGAATAGTTATCATGGATACAACCTGCGCACAAGGACTATGGAAAAATAAAGGTTATTCCATGGTGATTCGTACAAGACGGGCTGCTCAATATAGTGAAAACCTGGACGAAGCAATTGATTATCTAAT
>JAGMEL010000486.1 GCA_023128195.1 Caldifarciminota bacterium
TAATTCTATATCTTACCCTTTCAAGTTTATATTTACACTTACCAGTGCCAATCATCCCTTCTATGCGATTACGTCTCTTTTGGGCTTTCTTTATTCTCTTTTGTTTAGACTTGTCAGGACTTGATCTACCAAGCGGTATAAAATTATCTTCTATATCTAAAGCATGAAGTAATCTCCTGTTTTCTCTTGTCCCAAATATCCTATCTGTTGTTACACAATCTGGTGCTTTATCAAATCTTTCTTTAAATGTATTCAAACTATTTTTTAGTTCTGTTGATTCGTTATACGCATCAAAACTTATTTTATCTAAAAAACCAAATCCATCTACATAAGATAAAACTACTTTCGGACCAAACTCTACCTTCTTACCATCCTTTCCACGGACTATTGGCCGGACCTCTGGAAGGTGAAAACTTACAATCCTATCTTTTATCTTATTGACTTTCTTTTCTACCATCTCTTTCTGTTGTTCATATATCTTCCTGGCAACCTTTAGACGATTTTCTAATTCTTCTTTTATTTTTAACTTGAGCTTCCCTGATGCTTTTAAAAATATGGTCTCAAATTGTTTCAAGTTCCTTCTTACATATCTTATCAGTTTCTTCTTTGCCTTTAAGATCATCTTTTTACTCTTCCGTCTCTTCTTTTGACATGAGAGATATAATTTCCTCGCTACACGACGATAAGTCCTTACCTTTTCCTTTATCTCGGCTTTTCTTCTTATATAGTTTATTTTATCACATAACCATTCACGAACTACATTCAATAACTTTATATCTGTCGGATAGGTTATATCTGAGGGACATACCGTTGCATCTAACATCAATTCTTTAGGTCTCAATACCTTTTCCTTTACAAGTATTTCTATTAATTCCTTCTCAAAACTTTTAAAATATTCCTTGCCTAATCGCTTACGCAATTTACACAATGTGCTGTAGTTTATCTCTTTGCCACTTATAAATTGTTCATAACCACAGAAATATTGAACATAAATATTTTCTGAAAATTCATCTATCAAGTCCCTATCACTATAACTCTTCCTGTGTTTTACTATTAACAAACCTGTAACACGACGACTGTCTTTTGCAGGTCTACCTATTTCTGAAAAATACTTTGCATACACTCTATCCATCTTATCCCACGGTATTATCTTTGATAACTTGAACCATTGATTCTTCTCGTTCAATTTTCCTCCAAAAGGAAATAATTCTGAAAATAAATTGCCAGTTTCTCTATCTTTTTTCAAATACATCTATAATTCTCCTTGCTTATAAAAGTGCACGCTTTTTTAACCCTTTTTATTAATATCCTTGCACTTTTAGTCTTTCTTAACTACCTTATTTTAACAATTTATTCAGTCTTTTTCAACTAATTTATCGGTAAGATATGTTTTTCAACAGACCCTAATTATACCATAAATTTCATTAATTGTCAACTAATTTTCATAAAAAATTCCTTCTTGTGAAAAAGGGGGTGCGGTGGTTAATCTCATATATCTTATTATATGAAAATTTTACTCTCTAATCAAGCAATTTCTCAACCGTTAAATTCGTTAATACAAACTAATCTTTTGGACGCAGATTAACAGGATAGATGCGGATAAGTCAATAAATTCCTTTAATGGATTTATCTGCGCTAATCTCTATCGCATTTGT
>JAGMEL010000487.1 GCA_023128195.1 Caldifarciminota bacterium
TCCACCTGACTGGCAATTCGCTGGCCCTCATCGCCAGTAGGTGAGCTTTGTCGTTATCTTTAAAAAGGTACACTAACAAGGAAAGGAATACTGAAATGAAACCATTAAATGGTAAAGTAGCGGTTGTTGCTGGTGCAACTCGTGGTGCAGGCCGTGGAATTGCATGTATGTTAGGGCAAGCAGGAGCAACTGTTTATTGTACAGGTCGAAGTATTAGTAACAATTCCGCTATGAATAATCGACCTGAATCGATTGAGGAGACAGCGGAAATGGTTAGTGATTATGGTGGAGTTGGACTTTGGGCTCAAGTTGATCACACAAAAGAAAAACAAGTTAAATTGTTATTTGAACGAATAAAGAATGAACAGGGATGTCTTGATATTCTAGTTAATGATATTTGGGGTGGTGATGAACTTACAGAATGGAATAAACCTTTCTGGGAGCTATCTTTATCAAAAGAACGACTAATGTTTGATAGAGCGATTTATTCTCATATTATCACTAGTCGTTATGGTGTACCTCTAATGCTTAAAAAAAAACAGGGTATTGTTATTGAGGTTACAGATGGAGATCATTATGAGTATAGAGGCAATCTTTCTTATGATCTTTCAAAAAATTCAACTATACGCTTAGCTTATGCGATGTCCCATGATTTACAAAAATTTAATATTTGCTCATTAGCTATTACTCCTGGATATCTTAGATCAGAGGCCATTTTAGATGGGTTTGGAGTATCAGAGTCAAATTGGCGTGATGCTATTCAGCAAAGCCAAGAATTTGAAGCATCAGAGACTCCATTTTATATAGGGCGTGCTGTTGCAGCGCTATCATTAGATCCAAACATTTTACAAAAATCAGGCAAGGTCTTTTCTACTTGGAATCTATCAAAAGAATATGGTTTTTCAGATATTGATGGGTCACAGCCAGATTGGGGTAAATATTTTAAGGAAAAAATTCTGAAAAAGAGTGAGTATTCCGAAATGAAATGATAGTCTTAAAATTTGGCAACATGTAATTAACACATTTTTTGGCTGAATAAATCATAACATTCACATCCACCGGACACTAATCGCTTCGGTGATGATAGCGTTATCTTTACTTAAAAAGATATTTAAATGTTTTTAACTGATGCCAGCATTGAGTCGAGCAAGATCAGATAAACACACAGGACGGAGGTAAACATGGGACAACATCCACAGTCATTCGAGAAAGAGATAACGAAGACCTTACGAGCAAACTGCTTGCTGTATGTTCCTGAGCAGTATCTGACGTCGCAGAAAGAGTGGCCGCTTATTCTGTTTCTTCATGGTGCAGGAGAACGTGGTAACGACCTGAGTAAGGTTGAAATACACGGTCCACCAAAGCTCATTGCGAAGGAGAACAAAGAGTTTCCTTTTGTCATTGTGTCTCCTCAGTGCCCAAAGGACGGTTGGTGGTCCAGCGAACTACAGATCGACGTTCTGAATGCCCTTGTGGATGACGTTGTTTCACGATACCGCATCGACCGAAATAGAATCTACGTCACCGGCCTCAGTATGGGCGGCTTCGGCACGTGGCACCTTTCAGCTGCGTATCCTGACAGGTTTGCAGCGATAGCACCAATCTGTGGTGGTGGAAACCCGGAAGACGCAGCAAGTATGGCGCATTTGCCGGTATGGGTCTTCCATGGAGCGAAGGATAGCACAGTGCCTCTCAAGAGGTCAGAGGAGATGGTTGCCGCATTGCAAAAGTCTGGCTGCAAAGTCAAGTTCACCGTCTATCCTGATGCCGGACATGACTCCTGGTCCGAAACGTATAGCAATCCAGATCTCTATGAGTGGTTTCTGCAGCACAGTCGTTCATGCAAAGAGTAAAAGAAGAATCTATCCTAACAAGACGGGTGCACCGTTATAGCCCCGTCTTAAGAAGCCAGACATAACAGTAAGCTATAAGCCCAATGCGGAATCTGAAGGAGAAGTGCGAAACTTGCAGCACTTCCGGAGTCAAGGTTTCTACCTAAGCGAAAGTGAGCCTTCGTAAGGCAGGTATGGTGGATGAGGTGCCGAGGAACACCGAAGTCCAGTATCCTTTTCGTAATCCCATGTTTGCACTTTTTTATCTTCCGCCGCTGGTATTTGAAATAAAGCATACGTTCCGGTGGGATGAAATACAGAGGTTCAATGGTTTCAGCGTCTTTTCTTCCCATTGATCTGAAGTTTCCGGACTATCTGAGCATGCCAATTGTGTTTTTCTGTTGTCATAATCTTTC
>JAGMEL010000488.1 GCA_023128195.1 Caldifarciminota bacterium
GCAATAAATAAAATGAAATGTGCTAGAACTACAGAATTAAGAAATGTTTTTGCTTCACAAATAAAATCATTGTTAAAAAGTGAAGATAAAAATCAACAAAAGCTTGGATATACTGCTTTTCAAGGAGCAAAATATTTTTCAAGCTCTGTCAAAAGGGATATTATTCGAGGAATTGTGGAGTGGTTACGTCCATTGCAAGCAAACAATGCTGGGCAGATATATACTATTAAGAGCGTGCTAATTGGTTGGGATATTTTAGCATTGCCAGTTAGAAAAGATTATATCGATTTTGTATTTGATAAACTTATAAAGAGAGGAGTAAATATTCAAAATATCCAACTGGGTTTTGAGATTCTTCTTAAGATTAAACCAGAATATGAGGATTATTCTAAATATTTTGATGATATTCTTGCCGAGATAGAAAGAACGGAGGGCGCTGCTCAAATAAAAGTTGAGCTTAAAAACGGATTGTTAAAATTGAAACCGTCAAGATTAAATAAACAAAACAGAAGTTTTTGGGAGAAGACGGAAAAATTACCTTTAAATACTGTAGAAACTACTTAGATTCACTATTTACAATTCTCCTAAATTCCATATAATGAAAAATAGACAATATTAATTTTCAAAACTCTATGAAAAATGCCCTGGCTTATGCCAGAGTTTCAACTAAAGAACAGGCAGAAAAAGGATTATCTATACCTGCTCAATTGAAAGCAATAAGAGAGTACGCTAAGTCTCATGATTTTAGGATCTTAGAAGAATTTACAGATCTTGGAGAGTCAGCTAGAACTGCTAATAGACCTGAGTTCAGAGAGATGATAAAGAGGTGCCAGAAAGACAAAACCATTGATGCAGTTGTTATCCATAAAATCGATAGATTCTCCAGAAACAACATTGATTTCTTTGCCTACAAAGCTATTCTCAAAAAAGAAGGCATAAGGCTTCTTTCAGTATGTGAAAACATTGAAGAAACGCCTTCAGGTGAGTTTATTGAGAATGTTCTTGTAGCTATGGCTCAGTTTTACTCTTCTAACCTGGCTGAAGAGACTTTGAAAGGATTAAAGGAGAAGTTTAGTAGAGGAGAATGGCCAGGAGCAGCACCTATTGGTTACAAAAATGTAAGAGACGAGAAAGATCATTCCAAAGTAATAGAAGACAGGGATACCTCTTATTTGATAAAGCAGATGTTTAAGCTTTATGCTACTGGTCAATATTTCCTAAGTTCCCTTTCAAAAGAAATGGGAGATCGGGGATTGAAGACCAAAAATGGTAAATTCTTCTCTTCCGAGCGGATTAAAAGAATCCTCCTGAATAAGTTCTATATGGGTAAAATGATAATGTGGAACAAGGAAGTTAAAGGAATACATACACCTCTAATTGACGAATCTCTTTTCAATCAAGTTCAAAATATACTTTCAGAAAGAAAGATTACCCAGGATAAATGGCAGAAAAGAGACTTTCTTCTAAGAGGGTTGATCTACTGTCAGAATTGTAAGAAGAGG
>JAGMEL010000489.1 GCA_023128195.1 Caldifarciminota bacterium
AGTGTTACTATTTCACGTTTCAATTCCCATGTTTTTAAAAAATCAAGTTTTATGAATTCGCTGGTAGCAGAAATTGAACATCATTTTGATGATGTATTACGTGCTAAAAAAGTCAAAATCTTTGTGTGCGAAAAAGGTCGAAAACCATTTGAATGCAAATATTTTAATTATACAAAGCTTGATGGGGCAGAATTGAAAAAGATTGTAGTCATTGACAATAATGGCTCGAAATCTTCCATAGAGGTTGATTTGAAAATATTAGACCGCGCACAAGATGACCGCTTGCCAGTGTTAACAAATAAAAAACGTCGCATTCAAGCAATAACCGATCTCAAGAGCTTTAAAAATTATTTAAGAACCCTTGGTGACATTGCTTATGTATGGTCAAACCCCTTTGTGGTAGGTTCAATTGAAATCAACGATCTGTGTTCCCCTAATTTGACACGAGACGATTTAAAGGATTCTAATCAGCGAGAAAAGCTATACGATGCTATGCAGAAAGTGCAAAAAGAACTAAAAGATCTTATCGATAAAATAATGGATAAGAAAACCCAAGAATCATTTAAAAAAATTGGCAAAATTATGTCTGATTGTTTATCACAAATACTGCGAAAATTCAAATTAGAATTTGAACAATTAGCCCCATCTGGGGAGCCAGGCTCTCACGATGAAGAGTATGAGGGGGATAGTGGCGATATTTCATTTGGCGGTGATGAACCTGGTGGCGGAGGTCCTGGCGGCAACAAAGAAAGTTCCGGTGGCCCCATATCTGACACAGGACAGAATGGAGCTGGAAATGGTAATACCGGTGGAGGGGTAGGCGATAAACAGGTGTCTTCGAAATTAGGATCGTCAAATGAAAAAGTTACAACTTCTACTGGGCCTAGAATTGAATTCCAAAATCATGCAGGCGAAGACAGGGTTATTGATTTGGAAAACTCTTTAATAATTAATACGCAGCATCCTGATTTCATATTAAGAAATCCAAATAAAACTGGGCGTGTAAAATTTGACACAAGGCTTTTAAACTATATTTCTCAAGTTGTATCTCCATATTGTGTTCATCGATTGTTTGAGAAGAAAGGTAAAGTGCCCTCTGTTTCAGAAATTGGTTCGAACGTTGTAAATTTAACTCTGAATCTTGAAACTGTGTTAATCGAGACTGTTCTTGGACAAGAAATGGAGATAAGCGCTTAAAAAGCATAAAATGACTACAACTATTAATACTATTATCAAGTCAATAAGAGATTTAAATAATCAATACAGGGATCCAAACAACACGATAAGAATAAAATTGGAAGCCTTGTGGGAAATGGGAGATTGCTTAGACAAATTAGGTGTTATTAAGCCGCATTCAATAGGGTGGGGCGTCCAAAGAGAAACAAAAGGACTAATTAAAAGGCCAACTATTTTTCGAAGCCATAAAATACGTCAAATTTGGGAAACGAAAACTGATATGATAAATGTTATCGGTGGGCTAAAAAAGATAAGTTTTTTAACAGAAATATTGCCTCTAATAGATCCCAACCAGGTGGTTAG
>JAGMEL010000049.1 GCA_023128195.1 Caldifarciminota bacterium
TAATATTTTATTGTATCTATTTTTATCATTCCAGCTCCAATATTGCCCAGTAAAAGAGCCGCCATTATCTTATCTGGATGATATGTAAAAAGCGCCTCTGCACCCGGATTAATTCCTACACCTCCTGGATTTGAAAAAACGCTAACAGAACGCATGGGTAAAGAACTGAAATTAGCGTCATAAAAGGGATTCACAGATAACAAACAGATTAGTATTAATATCATAGTCTCTCCTTCTTATTATTATACACAAAGATATTGATAAATCAAGGAATTTGCGTTTTTATATTCGCATTTTGTGCAATAATTATCTTTTTTCAGCTCTAACGGGGTTTGGTTTTTTTGGTTTGTTTGGTTTATTTAGTTTTTTTAGTTTCTTTAGTTTATTTTGATTTTGGGTTTTGGCATTGATTTGACATTTGTAATTTGATATTTGACATTATTATCCCTTTTCCCATCTTCCTAACTTCTTAACTTCAAAACTTCCTTTTTCATCGTGTCTCCGTTTCCCCTTGTCCCCTTGTCTCTTGGTTCTTGGAATTTGGCTCTTGTCCCGATTTATCATATTAATTCTTTATATAAGAAAATCGAGGATCCCGCAGAGCGGGAGAACTTGTCCTGCGTGTCTTCAATTCTTGCCATAATAGCCTTCTTCTGCCTTCTTATACTATCTCCTGCCTTATAACAAATGTGTCTTCAGAGAATCGTGACTCCAGCCGAAGGCGTGTCTTCAATGAAATGTGTCTTCAGGTTCTCCGTGTCTCCTTGTCTCCCAGTCCTTGTATCATCTTCTCAATCCACCCTTTAGCACCAAGTTTCTTAAATATTTTCATTGCCTTAGCAAAAGATTTTTTTGCCTCAGCTTTATCCCCAGATTCTTTAAACATCAGACCCTGATAATAATAAACCTGAGCAAGATTCAGCTTTTTTCTTAACTTCTCAAAGATTGATATTGATTCTTTAAAAAAAGATTTTGCCTTTTCCCACTTTTTCTGTTTTGTATAAAGACAACCAGAAAGACAAAGTGTCTTAGCTTTTATATCTTTTGAACTAAATTTATCTAAAATAGATGAAATTTGTTTTAGTTTCTTTTTTGCCTCAACCAGATTATTATTCTCCAAATAGAGTAGAGTGATACTGAGACAAACATTGGCTATAAACGGCTTTGATTTAATTTTCCGGGCAATCGAATGGGCCCTTCTATAATACTTCTTTGCACTTGAAAAATCCTTTGTCTCAAGAAATATATCACCAATACTAATAAGGCTTTGTCCCTCACCTTTTCGGTCACCAATCTCTTCTCTTATTTTTAAGGAACGTTGGTAAAACTCCAATGCCTTTTGATATCCACTGATATACTGATAAATAGAGCCAATATTGTTAAGATTTTGTGCCTCACGATTGCGGTCACCAATCTTCTCTGTTATTTTTAATGAACGTCCGTAAAACCCCAATGCCTTAGAATGTTCACCAAGATCGTTATAAATTGCGCCGATGTTGTTGAGGCTTTTAGCCACGCCATTGCGGTTGCCAATCTCTTCGTCTATTTTCAATGAGTTCTGGAAAAACTCTAATGCCTTAGAATATTCACCAAAATCCCAGTGAATAATGCCAATGTTGTTGAGACTTCTCGACTCCCCCTTACGGTCGTCAATCTCTTTTGTTATCTTTAATGAACGTTTGTAAAACCCTAATGCCTTAGAATATTCACCAAGGTCATCATAAATTACGCCGATGTTGTTGAGACTTTTCTCCGCACTTCTGCGGTTGCCAATCTCTTTTGTTATCTTTAATGAACGTTTGTAAAATTCCAATGCCTTAGAATATTCACCAAGATACCAGTGAAAATTACCTATGCTATTAAGGGTTTTTGCCTCACCCTCAGAATCATTCATCTTTTGGTAGATATCCAGTGCCAAATTAGCCTTCTTCAAAATATCTTTATATTGCCCTGACTCTCCATAAATACTACAAATTTTAATAAGACAGTCAGCCTCAAACTTTTTGTTTGCTATCTCTTTCGCCTTCCTAAGCGCCTTTTCTAAATCCGCAACCGCCTCTTCATTCTCACCAATTAAATGTAACACATTCGATCGATTCCTTAAATATTCAATTTCTTTTATCTCTTTCTCATTAACCTTACTCTCAGGTAAAGATTCAATCACCCAGGTATAAAATCTTATCGCATCCTGGTTTGCATAAGCATCTTTTGCTCTATTTGCAGCTATCATACTGTACTCTAAGGTTTTCTCTTTATCCCCACTTAAATAAAAATGATGCGATAACTCCTCAACCACCTCTTCAATACGGTCTTTATGAAAACTCAATAACTTTTCACCAACTACCTGATGATAACGCCTCAACTTAATTTTGTTTATCCGTTGATAGAGTATCCCTCTAATTATATCCTCAGAAAAACAATATTGTTCTCCTTTACTTTCTTTTAATAATTTCATTCCTAATATCTCATCCATTAAATCAAAAAGATGACCCTCATTCATTCTGGTTATATCCCGCAAAAAAGCAAAATCAAACTCTCTGCCTACGACTGCTGCATATTCTAATAAATCACATGCCTCTTTATTCATCATACCCAATTTTCTGTCCACAACACCCTCTACTGAATAAGGAATCACAACTTTCTTACCTTTATCAAATACATATTTATCTTCTTCCCAGATAAATGCACCATTCGTGTCTAAGGATTTCATTAACTCTTCGATAAAAAAGGGATTACCACCAGTCTCCTTGAATATATACTCAGTAAGTTCAGATGACGGAATACCATCTATCATCAATGATAACATACGCGCAACATCTGCCGTTTTCAGGGGTTCAATATCTGTTTTTTTATATAGACCCTCACGCGCCATCAATTGCAATACATTTTGAAAAGAACTATGCTTTGCTTCCTCAACACGGTAGACAAAAAAGAAAAAAATGGGATTCTTCTTTAAAGTTCTTACCAGATAGTGAAAAAGCTCCAAAGAACTGTGGTCTGCCCAATGAATATTATCCAAACATACAAACAGAGGTGCTTTTGAAGCCTGCAATGCCAAAAACCTCCTCACCCCCTCGAAAAGCCGAAACTTATCAACCATATAAATATGCTCATCTATTTTCGATTTGCCGGATAACTCGGGTACTATCTTTACAAGCTCAATCTGATATGCCTCAGGGATTTGATTGAAACTTTTCCTGTCTATGTTATTAATCACACAACGAATAATCTCCCTGAATGGATAATAGGGGATTGCTTTTGTCGTGGCTGATAAATTGCTATTCAAAAATTGAATATCTTGAAAATCAGGATCCTTTACAATTTCCTGTATTAATCGCGTCTTACCTACACCAACCTCGCCACTAATACATACTGCACCACCACAACCATCAAATATTGGTTGAATAAATCCCTTAATTCTAATTAGCTCTTCATCCCGACCGATCATCTCCTGTGTCGGGATATTTAACCCCATCTTCTCTTTTTCAAAAACACCTACACGGTCCCTACCATGCCTCTTAGCACTATACAGATTCCTATCCGCAATCTCAAAAAGCCCGGTCCAATCCCGAGCATTCTCAGGACATGAAGCAATACCAATACTCATGGTTAATCTCAGCTGGGCAAACTCTTTGATCCGACACCGTTCTACAAAACGACGGGAAATCATTTTTGCCTGCTCATAATTGGCATTGGGCAGAATACACACAAACTCATCACCACCATAACGAAATACTGTATCATCTGCTCTTAATAAGCTATTAAGAAATATACCAAATTCTCTAAGCACGACATCACCACGCCGGTGTCCATAGGTATCATTCACATTCTTGAAATGATCTAAATCTATTAAAACCATTGATAAAGGTGTATCCCTTTCCTGAATCTCTTCAATCTTCCGGGGTGCCTCTATGTAAAGATAACGCCGATTATAAAGGCCGGTTAAATCATCAAGATATTCTTTTCCTATTTTATTCATCTGAAAATATTATATACGCTACGCTTATTTTGTCAATCACTACAAAAAGATGGTGGTGGGCGTAGGTATGCCCAGCCCTATTGATAAAAAGGGCTGGGTGTAGATACGGGAATGATTTATGAAACGGTGAATGGGAGAAACGGCGAAACATTGATTTATAATTTAGATTTTGGATTTTGTCATTCATTTGACATTTGTAATTTGATATTTGACATTATTATTCCTTTTCCCATCTTCCCAACTTCTTAACTTCAAAACTTCCTTTTTATCCTGTCCACTTGTCTCCCAGTCTCCTTGTCATCTTCTCAATCCATGCTTTTCTTGGAACATACTTATATGGTTCTTTGAAAAACTTTGCAGCAGTATATATTAATGGTTTTGATTTTTCATATTGATTCATTGGATTGATAAGAATACCACTCACTTTTTTAACAATTTTCGGGTCACGGTAGCGATAAGGGAATTTCCAGATTTTCCCGGGGAGATAATCATTGGCAAAGATATTGTCCCATATAAGAGGCGGTCTTTTAATAATCTTTGTGATTTTATCAATATCCTTCTCAGTTAATCTTCTTGATACAACCCGTTTACCAGTCCATAAAATCTGAATATTCTTATCGAGTTTCGCACTGATTTCTATAATGTAATCTGTTTTATTAAAGCCACGGTATTGTGTAGGGCAGAAGAATAAATTTGGCTTGGCAATTTTACTGATTAAGAATTTATAAAATTTATTTACCGTCTCAATTTGTGTTTGAGCAGTTTCTTTGGTTAATGGCACTTTGATATCATCATAAAACAGACTAAAATCTGTTATGCCAATATTAATCATTGTGTCAATCTTTTTGATTATCTTTTCAGTATCAGGTTTTGACATAGGGGAGAGGGCAAAGTTGAATTGTATTGAATGCTTTTTACTAAACTCACACAGTTTTTCAAACTCTTTTAATTTATGTGCAGGATACGGTTTTTGCCATTCTTTTCTGTGATATGGATCAGCTTTTGGACCGTAAACATACGTATTCAATCCAATGTCAGATAAGAAAGCGATTAGATCAAGGCGCTGTTTAAATGTATAAGGTTTTCGGTAAAAACCTTCAACAACACCAAAGAATTTATTTCGCAATTTTTAAATCTTTAAAAAGCTTTATCCATTCCTCTGGATTATCAGATAATTTGGATAATTCTTCTTCTAAATCGATATTATGTTTCTGTTGCAATATTTTAATTGAATCACTTAATCCCTGTTCTTCGCTAATTCTGCTTCTTAACTCTTTTTCAGCCTCTATGTATTCAATCAGTTTTGGATTATAATCACTTTTCGTGCAAGTAATTACTACTACCAAAACAAATAAAATTATCGGTATTTTAATTTTCAATTTGTTTCTTGTCTCTTGCTTCTTGTCCCTTGTGGTTTGTTACTTGTCATTCTTCATTGCCACAAAAAGTATAATTTTGGTGTCATTAGTCGTTCTACAGGTTTGGTAAAAAAGTCTATAAAACTCATTCTTCTTGGTGGATATACAAGGTAAGGTCTTTCTACACCAACCAGGTCACCTGCGATTCTAACTGCATCTTCAAATGAACCAAGCGTGTCAATAAAACCAAATTCCTTTGCCTGTCTGCCAGTAAAAATTCTTCCATCAGCGAATTTCAAAACACTATCCTTGGGAAGATCACGAGCCTCAGCTATTGCTTCAACAAATTGATCATAAACATCAAGCACTACGTCTTGCAGTATCTTTTTTTCTTGACTACCCATTTTTCTATATGGCGATCCTATATCTTTGTATTCTTTTGATTTTATCACTTGAAAATCAATGCCGATTTTTTGCAGAAGCTCCTTGAGAACAGGAAATTGCATAATCACGCCGATGGAACCTGTAATTGTCCCGGGGTTGGCAACAATTATGTCAGCTGGCAATGCTACATAATAACCACCAGAAGCGGCAACTGCTCCCATTGATACAACTACTTTCTTTAACTTTTTTACTTTTTTCACCTGCTCATAAATTTCCTGTGACGGTGCAACAATACCACCCGGTGAATTGACCCTGATAATAATTGCACTGATTGACGGGTCATCGCCGAAATTTTTTAGATCTTTTACAATGTGCTTAGCAGTTATTATAGTACCCTCGATTTCAACTACACCGATATTCCCGCCAGGTGCAAAACCCCTCATCCCAATACCGATGGATACTCCAATTATGATTGCTACTGCTACAACCACAATAATTATTATATGTATTTTTTTCATCCAACCTCCATATGAAAATATTCTACTCTTTTAGTATCCGCTCTAAAGATCTCTTTAAGGTTTCAATATCAACCTTTGTTACAAGTTTATTCTTATAAGCAAATGATATTTTACCTGTTTCTTCTGAAACCACTATGCATAGAGCATCACTCTGTTCTGAAATGCCAAGGGCAGCGCGGTGTCTTAAGCCATACCTTCTGCCGAGACTTGGATTTTCACTGAGCGGAAGGACACAACCTGATGCAACTAATGTATCGCCTTGAATAACACAGGCTCCATCATGGAGAGGCGTGTCTGGAAAGAAGATTGTTCTTAATAGTGAGGAGTTTACTTGAGCGTCAATCCGCACTCCCGTATCAATAATATCTTTAAGACCTATGCTTCTTTGAATTAATATCAGTGCACCTATTTTGTCTTCCGACATCTTCTTTACTGCATCGATAATTTCTCCTATTGTTGCTGATTCTTCAACCTTAAGGAAAAATTTTATTGTTTGTTGACGGCCAATCCGTGCCAGAGCATTTCTAATTTCCGGTTGGAATACAATGACAAATGCCGCAACCCACACTGCAAGAATAGAATTCATAATCCATGAAAATGCCTTGAGATCAATCCATCGTGCAACAAAAGAAATAATGAAAAACATAGACAAACCAATAAGTATTGGTGTAGCTTTAGTTCCTTTTACAAATTTGAA
>JAGMEL010000490.1 GCA_023128195.1 Caldifarciminota bacterium
TAGTATCCTGTCATAGGCCGTTGTCTCAGGTCCATTATCGGAGCTCAGGATAATAAGTGTATTTTCAGAGATATTTAAATTCTCAAGCTCTTTTAAGATTAGACCAACAGAATAATCGAGTTCATTTACAAAATCACCATACAGACCAGCATCACTCGTACCTTTGAATTCTTTGTTTGGGACTACCGGTTTATGAGGGCACATAGGTGAAAAGTAGAGGAAGAATGGGGAGTCATCTGCTGATGCGGATCTAATAAATTCCAAGGCCTTTTCTGTGAATGTTGGAAGCATTTTTTCATGATTGTAATCAGAAGATCTATAGCCTCTTATATTGCTTCCGCCAATAAGAACTATCCCAATACTATCAAGATCAAACCGTACATCGGGTACTGCAAGAGCAGTATTATTTTCAATGAAAGTCCAGCCTGGCCACCCAAGGCTGAAGGAGTAATCGAATCCTTGTTCTCGCAGTCCGCTCAACTGGGATTTGCTCCAGTCAATATTGCTTACAGAAACTGACTCCCCTGTATCTAAAAGTTGCCATTCAAGACCGAGATGCCATTTCCCGACAGCAGCAGTTTGATAACCGGATTTTTGTAACATATCGGCTACAGTAAGTCTCTCAATATCAATAACAGGCGGATCTGTTTTGCGAAGCACACCCCTGACAAGACGTGGCTCTCTCCAAGCATAGCGTCCTGTTAAAAGAGCGTATCTTGTAGGTGAGCAGACTGTAGAAGGGGTATGAGCATCTGTAAACATTATTCCTCCAGAAGCAAGCTTGTCAATATTTGGCGTTGGGATTTTGGAATCTTCATTGTAACATTTAAGATCGCCATAACCAAGATCATCGGCAAGAATGAATATAATATTTGGATATTGCTTATCTGTACTGCAATTTGTCAGTCCCAATATTAAAATAATGATGATTGTAAAAATGATTGATATTGATTTGTTCATATTCCTAGAATATTAAATAAATCTACTTCTTCAATATTATTATTATTTTAGTTCTACCAGAAAACTTTTCTCTCATTACTTGAAAGTTAATGTATAAGATTCTTTTGTGACAGATTTATTCTCAATCCATAGAATCAGCTTGCTGCCTTCAAGAGTGTTGATCCTTCCGACATGGTAATCAGCGCCAGGTTTCAGATTACGATTGCCATTTCTGATCTTGCTTATGTCAGATGAGAGGTTTTCAATAATAATACATGCATTTACCATAGGAGACTCTTTACTGGCCTTGAAGTCAAATTCAATCTTCCCCTGTCTTCCCGCGTCTATACTTTCCAGTATATAAGCCCTTTGTGTTTTATCATATCCCTTGTTCCTTATACCTTTATCCCGGGTTAGTAATTCAGGGGCTCTGTTCCATGATCTGGCCAGGTCCGCAAGCTCATTCGCTGGCTGTGTGGAAGCGCCGTATAACCAGGCAAACCAAAAAGTATTATTTTCCCCTTTATGATGTGGTGGGCTGCCCCATGCCAGTGAAAAATGAGAAGCCCTGTCCGTAGCCTGGCAATACCTTCCATCAGATGGATTCTGCGCCACGGGCCAGTGATTCCACCATGGGAAATGAGACACATTCTCCCTTTGCTCTATACTGAATACAGCCATGTTATTCTCAGGTTCAAAAATAGTAAAGGGCTTATTCCTGGATTTCAGGTTAACAATCTGTATCACCGGATCAGGAGGATTTTCACCACTTTTAAATTCAGGTGTACCATCGGCCCATGAATAAGTATAACTTTCTCCATCCATATTGACAAGGGTCATCGCATCGAGATTAATATTATCTTCAGGAGTGGTTCCGGGCTGACACAGAACAATGGATTCTGATGGACCCAGGGGGTTACCCGTGCTGTGCTCAATAACTTTTCTGACTCCTATCCCGTCAGGATAAAATGTAAAATATTCATCAACACAATCCTGCCACCCGCTTATTTCATCAACCTGCGAG
>JAGMEL010000005.1 GCA_023128195.1 Caldifarciminota bacterium
GTCGTCGGCTATACAAATGCGGGGAAATCATCGCTGGTCAACGCTTTGACCAATGCAAAATTAATAACCTCAGACTATCTATTTTCGACCTTAGATTCAAACACCTCAATTCTTTTTGTGCCGCCAAAATATAAAATGTTGATAAGTGATACAATTGGATTCCTGGAGAATCTTCCTCATAATCTTATAGCATCTTTCCACGCTACATTAGCCGAGGTGTTGGAAGCCGATGTTTTAATCCATATAGTTGATTCAACTGCTGAGGATCTGGAGGCGAAAATCATTACTGTGGATAATGTATTAGAAGAGATTGAAGCATACGAAACACCTACAATTTTGGTTTTTAATAAGATTGACCGACTATTTAAAGAAGAAAAAAATCGGTTTAAAGGGAAATATCCAAAGGCAATTTTTATTTCTGCAAAAGATGGTTTAGGTCTTACCACATTGAAGGAACATCTGAAAAATTATTTTTTTAGCAGCACTTGACCATTACCAATTTTATTGTATAATAAATAGTGCCCGATTATCTTGATGAAATTATTGGACAGGAGACAGCAAAGAGATTTCTTCGTACTGCCGTAAAAAAGGAGAATTTATATAATTTCCTGCTTACAGGTCCCCGGGGAGTTGGAAAACGACTTTTGAGTTTTGCCCTTGCCAAAACATTAAACTGTTTGCCTGATTCAGCGAATTTTATTCTCGTTGCGCCAATTCCATCAAAGATCAAGGACAAAGAAGCTAAAATTTTTGAATACACAAAACATTATCTACCGGAGAATACTGTTGTCGAGTTGGAAGACCGAACAGCAATATTAATTGAACAGATAAGAATTGTAATTAAACGACTAATCCATATGCCGGATATAGGTTCAAAAAGAGTAGTATTGGTCCTTGAGGCTGATAGAATGACCGATGCGGCTGCAAATTGTTTTTTGAAAACATTAGAAGAACCCCCATTAGACACAGTTTTTATTTTAACCTCATCGCGGCCTAACTCTTTACTACCAACAATACGTTCGAGATGTCAAGCTGTGCCATTGAGTTACTTAAATAATCAACAGATAAAAAATATCTTATTCGAGTGTAATGATGAGTTTCTGATCGGTAGTCCCGGAGAAATATTACTCTTGCAGGAACATGATTTAGTGAGTCAGGCTTCTGGTATTTTTAAAAACTGCCCTCTGGATACAGAAACTGCCGCTGCAACAGCTAAAGAGTACGAAAGGAAGAAAATCATTGATCTTCTTTATCCATTACTCCTCATGTACCGACTCGTCCTTTACAAAAAACTTAATATAGTACTAAAATCTACTATTGATGATGCAGTAAATAAAAAAGCAAACAATATCTCACTCGATAAAATTATAAGTACATTAGGTATGTTGAATAATAACATTAATATTCTCGAACAAAATCCTAACCGTCTTTTACTTTTATTCAATCTTTTAACAAAATTACCATAGTTTATGGCAACAAAATTTATTTGCGATGGTATGTTAGGTAAATTGTGTAAGCATTTGAGAATTTGTGGTATAGACACATTATATTCAAACCAGGGAATAGCAATACTGCTTGAGGCAAGAAAGCAGAATCGAATAGTTATCACCAGAAATACTCACCTGCGCGGTAAAGATAGTATTTTTTTTATTCAGACATCAAATCCAGTAACACAACTTAAAATGGTCATTACCCAGTATAATTTACAAAATAAGATTCAACCATTTTCACGCTGTGTTGAATGTAATTATAAGCTAAAATCTATTAGCAAAGAATCTGTGAAAGATAAAGTTCCATATTTTACCTACAAAAATTTTAACGAATTTGCATTCTGCCCGCAATGCCAGAAGGTGTACTGGAAGGGAAGTCATTATAAGAATATGATTAAAGACATAAGACATTTAATTGCAAATTGTAAATTTCAGATTGCAGATTGTGAATGACAAATGAATTTTAAATTGCAAATTCCAAATGAGAAAACATATAATTGGAATAGGTGGATATTTATATTATTCACTACTTTCATCGTTTTCGTAAATTGTGTTCCCTACGTTAAGAAAATGCGCAAGGATAATCTTGTCAGGGTTGCTGTGGTTTGTGGAGTGGACAGGGTGAATATCAGTGGTATTAAAGATAAAAAGCTCTACAAAAATTACCGGATTTCATTAGATAATGCATTTCCTATGTATTTCAGCTCTAATAAAGGTGTAGTGGTTGTTAATGAGAGGAAGTATCGTGGTAATCTTGAAATAAGAAAAACTGGAGAACGGCTCTGGGTAATAAATATTCTCAATATTGAGGATTACTTGAAGGGTGTTGTTCCCTGTGAAATAGGCAAAGTTTCGAAAAATTTAGTCGAGGTTGCAAAAGCACAAGCAGTTGCGGCACGGACCTATGCCTGTGCACATCTTAACCAATATCAAAATTTGGGATTTGATCTTTATGCCACAATTCAGGATCAGGTTTACAAAGGTATAGGTTGTGAAAACGAATTGACAAATCGTGCCATAGAAAAAACAAAAGGGCTGATTTTAGCGTATAAAAACAGACCGATTGAGGCAAAATATCACTCTACGTGCGGTGGTAAGACTGCGGATTTTAATGATGCCTGGTCTGGAAATCCTCCACCATATTTAAAGAGTGTAAACTGCTCTTACTGTCAAAATAGCCCTCACTATAAATGGCAAAAGGTTTTATCAAAAAGTGAGTTTTTCCCAGAATTTCGGTCTCGTCTTAAAAAAATCGGTGTTAAGATTCCAGATGATGAATTGATAAGGAGCCTGAAACTGATAAAAAATAAAAGAAGTAAGCGCGTAATCAAACTGATTATTACCACGGGAAATAACGAATATACAGTTTCGGGTTATAACATCAGAACAGTATTTGGCGATAATAAAGACTCTGGTGGTTTATTGAAGTCAAATTTTATAAGTATTAAAACAAAAGGCGATAAAATAATAATTGAAGGTAAAGGCTGGGGACATGGTGTAGGAATGTGTCAGTTTGGTGCGATTGAGATGGCAAGAAAGGGGAAGAATTATAAACGGATTTTATATCACTACTATTCAGGAACAAAGATTAAGAAAATAAGGTAATAACAAAAATGTAGTTGTTTGATTCATCCCCACACCAAAATCTTTGATGAGGGGACTTGACAAACAATGCCCGATAAATCGGGCGACTACACAAGGATAAGAATTAAGAAGATTAAATGATACAGAAATTCTTGTTAAGGGTTATTCGTCTTTCGTTTTTTTTGCCGTAAAACGATGCCGTAAGACCATACAGGTTACCATGTCGTACAACGTTAAACAATTTTTTAAAATTGCCTCTTGACAAATTGAAAATATTGAATAAAATTGAGAGAATGTGATAAAGGAGGAATAATGAAGAAATTTCTGGTGCTTTTGATAGTAGCCGTTTTGTTTATAGCTTGTGATTATGCAAGTGAATCAGTCGAATTAAAACCGGATGTTGAGGTTGTATGGGTGAATCCTATGGGAGCGGTAACCTATATAGGCGACACCCTGGCTTATGCAGAAATTGAAGAAATCCATTTTGTGGCAGAAAATTCTGTTGATTGTTATCTCCAAAAAATGGTATATGAATATTATGATGCAGATAGTAATCTGTTTTATGGACCTACTGGTATGGCATTATATGCAAAAGTCGAAGGAAAAACTGATCCGTATTGTGTTGATACGTGCATAATAGAGGCGGTGCCTATTCCGCTTGTACCGATTAGAAGTACTATACCAAGTGGTCAGGCTGCTCAAGTATTGCTTAATTTTATTTTTGTCGATGAATATTATGGTGAAAATTACGATACTGTTTCTGTTTGGTTTGGTGTCTTAATGTTGCCGCTATAATAAATATAGAATTAGCAAAAAGGGGCTGCTTAAGCAGCCCCTTTTTTTGTTACACTATATGGCACGAAAGACTTTTTTCAATGCCTTCTCAATTATATCAATACCGACCTGTAATTCATTTTCATTAATTACGAGTGGTGCAATTAATCTAATTGCTGATTTACCTGCGCCCAATAATAATAATCCCT